>NZ_JBSFSO010000042.1:0-58684 GCF_053589795.1 Micromonospora sp. NPDC003241
ACTCGGGCCCATCATGGCCAACCTGGTGCTCGCGGACGAGATCAACCGGGCCCCGGCCAAGGTGCAGTCCGCGCTGCTGGAGGCGATGGCCGAACTTCCGCCCGGCGCCCCTGTCGTTGCGGAGGTCAGCTCTGGCTGCGCACGTAGAAGTAGTAGTAGTCCTCGCCGGACGTGATGCCCGACGCGGTCCTGCTCGACACGAACAGGTAGTTGCCGCCGTCGTACTGCGGGGTCAGCGTGATCGTCGCCGTGCCGTCGGCTCCCGCAGCGACCGTCCGCTCCTCCCCGTTGTACCGGTAGACGAACTCGGTGCTGCCCGGCATCTGCGCGGCCAGCGTGAACTGACCTGGCACGTTCGGGGCACCGCCGCCGGTGGGCGGATAGTCCGCGCTGGTGACCGTCGGCGTCAACGGGTTGAGGACGAAGGCGTACTCGACCTGGTCCGAGACCAGCGATCCCGACGTGGCGCGTACGGTCAGCCGCACCCAGCCGGAACGATCGGCGGGGTAGGACTGCGGCGTCCAGTTGACCTTGGCTACTCCGTCGGCGCCCGCCGTGACCGTCCGCTCCTCCTCGCCCTCGAAGGTATAGACGTATCCGGTCACCCCTTCACGGGCCGGGCGGAAGGTGAACTCACCGGTGACCCCCGGCCCGCCGCTTGACTGGTATTCGGGATAGCTCGCCGACTCGAGCGTCGGTGCCCAGGACGTCGCTCGGAAGTACGCCGAGGCGGTCTCGGAGACGGTGCCGTCGGCGGTCCGACTGTAGACCTCCATCCAGTGGAACCCGCCGAAGGTGGAGGTGAAGGTCACGCTCGCCGTGCCGTCCGCCTCGGCCGTGACCGTCCGTTCCGGCCCGCCGGCCACCGACCAGACGTACTCGGTCACACCGGGCATGCCGGGGCGGAAGACGAACGTGCCGGTGGTGCCGACGAGGGCGCCCTCGTCGCCGCCGATCGGGTACTGCTCGGACGAGACGGTGGGCTCGGTCGCCAGACGGAACTGGAAATCTGCCTCGCCGCTGGGCAGCCCACCTGAGGTTCGACTGGTCACGGTGACCCGGTTCATGCCGGACTTGCGAGGGGTGATCGTCACCGTGGCGGTGCCGTTCGCGCCGGCGGGCACGGTGGCCGGCTCGCCGTCGTTGAGCCGGTAGGTGTACTCGACCACGTCATCCATGCCGGGCGTGAACGTCAGCTCACGGGGCTGGCCGATCGCGCCGCCCGGATTTCCGTCGCTGATCCGAGGTGCGGTGTCGCGCACCGTGAACTCGTACAGGGTCTGCGCCGAGCGGTTGCCGGTCTGGTCCGCAGCCTGCACGTACAGCCGGTTGGAGTGGCTGCGCGTCGGCGTGTGGCTGATGGTGGCCGTCCCCGACCCGCCGGCGGCCACGTAGGAGGTCGGGCCGCTCTCGCCGTAGTAGAAGCCGGCGATGTCGTCCGCGCCCGGCGCGGAGAAGTGGAAGGCGCCGGGGATGCCGGGGCCGCCGTGACCTGGCTGGGTCCGGCCGGACGGGTAGTCGGTGGAGGTGACCGTCGGGGCCGGTGGGCGCACCGTGTCGACGGTGAACCGGCACTCCGGTGACCAGTCGGAACTGGCGTGTTGGTCGGTGGCGCGCACCGAGAAGGCGTACGTGCCACCGTGGACCATCCCACCCGCCTGCACCGTGTAGCTGAAACGGTTTGGCGCCGAGGTGCGGTAGGACGTCCACTCAATGCGTTCGGTGGGCTGGTCGACGGGCCACCAGGCGAAGGTCGCGGTCACCTGATCTCCGGCGAACCCGTCGACCGTGTCCGGGTCGGTGACCTGGGCGCCGAGTACCGGCTGGGTGGTGCCGATCCGGCGGCCGTCCGCGCAGGTCAGACCGGCGACGGTCCGCGCGCTGGGCACGTCGGGTGCGGCGTTGGCCTCGATCGAGATGCCCAGCGGCGTGATCCACCGGCTGAGGCGCTTGTTCTTCTCGTGGTTCCCGGCGATCCGGGCCATCAGGGTGAGGCTGTCCTGACCGCGGGTCACCGCTTGGCGCAGCGTCTCGGTGAGATCGAATTCGAGGCGACTGGCCGGGCAGGCGGGGGAGTTGAAGACGTCACCACCCCGCTCGTGCACCTGCGGCGCGGTCTGCCAGGTGGGCGGTTGCGACGGCGTGTCGGTACGCCAGACCTCGATCTTGCGGGGCTGGCCGCAGTCGGTCACCGACGACTCGCCGACGACTCCGTACGCGTTGATGATCTCCTTGCCCTGATAGCGCGTGAGATCGAAGGTGAAATACGCCCGCGAGGTGTGCTTGCCTCCGTCGGACGTCCAGGTGCCGACCGGCACCTTGTCGGTGGTGCCCACCGGAAATGCGACGGACGGCTGCTTGAGGTCGGTGTGACTGATGCTCGTCGGGCGTTCGAACCTGGTCACCCCGGCGGCCGCCGGCGCGCTGGTGACGAGCACGGCGATCGGTGCGGTCAGCAGGGCGGCCGCGCCCGTGATGAGGAACCGGCGCGGTATACGCCGTCGGCGCGCGGTACGCACGCCGGTGTTGCCCCCGTTGTCCTGCAAGGTGTGAACCCTTCGATGAGAGTGGAAGACCTCGAAGATCTTAAAAGAATCGTTGTCTTGGCCGCGCCGCACTTTCGGGTGGAACGGTGCCTCCCGGCCGGTTGTTGTTCGATCTCGGGTCGAGCGGCTGCCGCGATCATCTGCACGCGCCCGCCGACCGGGGCAGGATGGAACGCGTGACGACTCCAGAGACGACGGGCTACCGGATCGAACGCGACTCGATGGGCGAGGTGGAGGTGCCCGCCGAGGCGCTCTGGCGGGCCCAGACGCAGCGGGCGGTGCAGAACTTCCCGATCTCGGGCCGGGGGATCGAGCCGGCGCAGATCCGGGCACTCGCGCAGATCAAGGGCGCGGCGGCCGAGGTCAACGGGGATCTGGGCGTGATCGACGCGAACGTGGCGGCAGCGATCGCCGCCGCCGCCGCGCACGTGGCCGACGGCGGGTACGACGACCAGTTCCCGGTCGACGTGTTCCAGACCGGCTCCGGCACGTCGTCCAACATGAACACCAACGAGGTGATCGCCACGCTCGCCGGGCGGGAGTTGGGCGGCAGCGTCCATCCCAACGACGACGTGAACGCCTCGCAGTCCAGCAACGACGTCTTCCCCTCCTCGATCCACCTGGCGGCCACCGAGGCCGTCGTCCGGGATCTGCTGCCGGCGCTGGACCACCTGGCCACCGCGCTGGAGGCGAAGGCGTCGGAGTTCGAGACCGTGGTGAAGGCCGGGCGTACCCACCTGATGGACGCCACGCCGGTGACCCTCGGGCAGGAGTTCGGCGGGTACGCCGCCCAGATCCGCTACGGCCTGGAACGGGTGGAGGGTGTGCTGCCCCGGCTGGCCGAGCTGCCGTTGGGCGGTACGGCGGTGGGCACCGGCATCAACACGCCGCTCGGATTCGCCGCCCGCGTGATCGAGAAGCTGCGTGACTCGACCGGGCTGCCGGTGAGCGAGGCGCGCAACCACTTCGAGGCGCAGGGCGCCCGCGACGCGCTGGTGGAGACCTCGGGCCAGTTGCGTACCGTCGCGGTGGGGCTTTACAAGATTGCCAACGACATTCGCTGGATGGGTTCCGGCCCGCGCGCCGGCCTGCGCGAACTGCGCATCCCCGACCTCCAGCCGGGCTCGTCGATCATGCCCGGCAAGGTCAACCCGGTGGTCTGCGAGGCGGTCCGGCAGGTCTGCGCGCAGGTGATCGGCAACGACGCCACGGTGGCCTTCGCCGGCTCGCAGGGCGACTTCGAACTGAACGTCATGCTGCCGGTGATGGGCCGCAACATCCTGGAGTCGATCCGGCTGATCGCCGCGTCGAGCCGCCTGCTCGCCGACCGCTGCGTGGTCGGCCTGGTCGCGGACGCCGAGGTCTGTCTGTCGTACGCCGAGGGCTCGCCGTCGATCGTCACCCCGCTCAACCGCCACCTCGGGTACGACGAGGCCGCCTCGATCGCCAAGGAGGCGCTGGAGAAGCAGATCTCCATCCGGGAGGTGGTGGTGTCGCGTGGCCACGTCGAGTCCGGCAAACTCAGCGAGACCCAGTTGGACGAGGCGCTCGACCTGCTCCGGATGACCCACCCCTGAGCGTGGACCCCTGCGGGTGCGCCGGTCACGGGTCGGGGTGTCACGGGTCGGGGTGTGTCACGGGTCAGGCTTGTCACCAGTGGCCGCCGTTGGCCTGCCAGGACTGTGCCGGCGTGAGCCAGCCGGTCCTGCCGACCTGCGGGTTCGCCACGGTGGCCCGGGCCCACGAGGGACGGTTCGGAGGCGACGCGGCGGTCGGCTCGGTCGGCACCGGGGCGTGCCGGTCCGGGCAGGTGCGCCAGCGCAGGCCACAGGAGCAGTAGCGGCGGAAGCCGCGCCAGACCCGACGGTGCCGAGGTGCGAGGGGGATCGGGCGCTGATTGCGGCGGGTGCTGCGGAACCAGGTCGGTCGGGCGGGTCGGGACATGGCACGGGTGTCCTTTCGAGCTGAGTCGGATATGCCATCGCCCCCGGCAGTGGGACCGCCCGGCCGGGGGAGCGAGCGGTCCCACCTCGACGTTTCGTGCTCGGGGGATGAGCGGCGAACGTCGGTCTTCACAGTCTGCTGACGACCCCACTACGGTCGGAAGGGTTCGGCCGTGTTGTCCGAGGCCCGCTGCGGTGGCTGGGCTCGCCGGTGGCGGAGCGCTGGAGTCGATCGACCGGTTCCTGGAGGGTGGCTGGAGATGGCGGGCGGGCAGATGACAGCGGCGACGTTCCTGGTCGCGGAGCTGCGTCGGGCGCGGATGCGACGCGGCTGGAGCCAGGAGGACCTGGCCAAGGCGGTCAACTACTCGGCGTCGATGGTCAGTGCGGTGGAGTTGGGGCAACAGCCGCCCACCCCGAAGTATCTGGAACAGTTCGACAAGGCCCTCGACACCGGCGGCCTCTACGGCCGGATGCTCACCGACCTCGTCGCCCTCGACAAAGCCCAGGTCTGGCTACGCGGCTGGCGTGTGATTCTGAGGCAGTCGTGGGCACTGCGCTGGTTCGATCCACTGCACGTCCCAGGTCTGTTGCAGACCGAGGCATACGCGCGGGCGGTGTTCGAATCCGATCCGCTGCTGGACCCTGAGGAGATCGAGCGTCGGTTGGCCGACCGGATGGACGGTCAGACAGTGCTATACGCCGAACCCTCACCCCGGCTCGTCGGGGTGCTGGACGAGTCGGTGCTCCGACGGCAGGTAGGTGGTCGGAAAGTGATGCGTGACCAGGTGCTGCACCTCGCCCGGCTCGCCGTCGAACACCCGCACGTCCGAGTTCAGGTCGTGCCGCTCTCGGCAGCGGAGTACCCAGGTCTGAATGGTCCGTTCATCCTCGCGAGCATGGCGGGTGGCGTGGAACTCGCATTCCTGGGCGGCCAGATTGGCGGGCAGGAGTTGGACCGGCCAACGGATCTCATGCGATTGCAGCGGACCTGGGAAGCTACCCTCGCCGTGGCACTGCCCCCGCAGGAGTCGATCGAGCGGCTGAGGGAACTGGCGGAATCATGGAGTTGACCGGCGCGCAGTGGCGTAAGTCCCGTCGGAGTGGTTCCAACGACCAATGTGTCGAGGTGGCGTTGAACGTTCGCGGGGTGGTCGGGGTGCGGGACAGCAAGGATCCGGCGGGACCGGTGTTGGCCTTCGACCCGTACTCCTGGCGGGTCTTCGTCGCCGCGCCGCCGCGCTGATGTGATCGCCTGACCCGGAGGTGGGTAGGTTTCTTGTCGCCCCAGCGACAAGAAACCTACCCACCTCCCTGTGCTTCCACCGACGGTGTTCGACCTGGGGGGACGACCGGTCGTCGCGGAGGGCGAGGCATGCTGTCCCGTCGGCTCCGTGTGCCTCGGGACGCCATGAACATGCTCGATCCAGGATCGAGTGGCATCGGCCGTCCGCGATGACCACTCGATCCTGGATCGAGCGTGACCTTGGGCAAGACCTTGACCCTGGGCGGGCCCTGAGCGTGGCATTGGGGCAAGACCTTGACCTCGAGCGTGGCCTTGGGGCAGGACCCTGATCCTGAGTGTGGCAGGGCGGGGCGCTGGGCGGCTCGGGGTCGGGTCGGGTCAGGAGCGGGCGGCGGCTTTGCGGGCACGGTAGGCGCTGACGGCGGCCCGGTTGCCGCAGCCCGCCTCGCAGAACCGGCGGGACCGGTTCTTCGACAGGTCGACAAGTACGTTGTCGCAGTCGGGGTGGTCGCAGGTCCGCAGCCGGCGCAGCTCGCCACCGCGTACCACGTCGGCGATCGCCATCGCCGCCTCGACCGCCATCCGGGTGGCCAGCGGGGCGTCGCGGGGAACGGCGTGCAGGTGGTACGGCTCGTCGTCGTGCGTGATGAGCTGCGGCAGGGCGCGATGCTCGCGGAGCAGCCCGTTGACGATCTCGACGATCTCGTCGACGTCGGCGGACCAGAATCGCCGCAGCCGGGGACGCAGGGCGCGTACCGCGCGGAGTTCGGCCTCGCTGTGCTCGTGCCGGCCGCTGTAGGAGTGGGTGACGTAGAACGCGTCCAGCGCGGCGACGTCGGGCAGCTTGTCGCCGTCCCGGCCATCGGTGTTGACCAGCGCGGCGGCGGCGGTGAGCGAACATTCGGTGTCATGGGCGAAAAGCAACTTGACTCCTGTCGTGGCCCCGCTTTAGCGTCATCGGTGTAAGCCTAGTTTGCCCATGGCGGGCGACCGTGCCAAGGAGAGTCGATGCGTCATTCCCCCGTCGCAGGGGCCGGGCTCGCCCTGGCCCTGCTCTCCGCCGTCACGTTCGCCACCTCGGGCACCTTCGCCCGTTCGTTGATCAACGACGGCTGGTCCGCCGAGGCGGTCGTCGTCGCCCGGGTCGGCATCGCGGCCCTGGTGCTGGCCGGGCCGGCGTTGCTCGTGCTGCGGGGCCGGTGGGCGGTGCTGCGCCGCAACATCACCTCGATCGGTGTCTTCGGGCTGCTCGGGGTGGCACTCGCCCAGGTGTGCTTCTTCAACGCGGTCCGTTACCTGCCGGTCGGCGTCGCGCTGCTGCTGGAGTACCTCGGCATCATTCTCGTCGTCGGGTGGACCTGGTTGATCCAGGGGCAGCGCCCCCGCCGGCTGACCGTGGCCGGCTCGGCGGCGGCCCTCGCGGGCCTCTTCTTCGTGCTCGACCTCACCGGAGCCGGGCGACTCGACCCGATCGGGGTGCTCTGGGGGTTGGGCGCGGCGGTCGGTCTGGCCGGCTACTTCGTGCTGGCCGGCCGGGTCGACGCCGCGTTGCCGTCGGTGGTCATGGCCAGCGGCGGAATGGCCGTCGGTGCCGGTGCGCTGCTGCTGCTCGGCCTGCTCGGCGCGCTACCGCTGCGGGCCAGCTTCGGCACGGTCGAGTTCGCCGGGCAGGAGACGAGCTGGCTGGTGCCGATCGTCGGCCTCGCGCTGGTGGCGGCGGTGGTCGCGTACCTGGCCGGGATCGCCGCGGCCCGCGTCCTGGGTGCCCGGATGGCCTCCTTCGTCGGGCTCACCGAGGTGATGTTCGCGGTGCTGATCGCCTGGCTGGTGCTGGGTGAACTGCCGACGGTCGTGCAACTGATGGGCGGCGCGTTGATCGTCGCCGGGGTGGCCCTGGTCCGCCTCGACGAGCTGCGCGCACCCGTCACCCCCGACCAGGCGAAGGCGGCGGAGCCGGCCCTCACGTGACACCCTGATCGGCATGCTGAGCACGGTGGTGTTCGACGCCGACGAGACTCTGCTGGATCTGCGCCCGGCTGTCACCGGTGGGTTGGTCGCCGTACTCGACGAGATGCGGCGGCTGACCCCGGCGGCGGCCGAGGTGTCACTGGCCGACCTGGAGTCGGACTGGGACGCCGTCTTCGGTGACCTGGCCTCGGCGCCGGTGATGGAGATCCGTCGGGCGGCGCTGGCCCGTTCGCTGGCGCGAGCGGGTCTGGGCGATCACCTGGACGAGCTGGCCGAGGTCTTCTTCGCCCGGAGGTTCGCGCTCACCCGACCCTTCCCCGACGTGCGGCCCGCGCTCACCGCACTGCGGGCGCGGTGGAGAATCGGCTTCGCCACCAACGGCAACAGCCGTGCGGAACGCTGCGGCCTGGCCGGCGAGTTCGCCTTCGAGGTGTACGCACACGAGAACGGCGTGCCCAAGAAGCCCGCGCCCGAGTTCTACGCCGCGGTGTGCGCGGCTGCCGGGGTGCCGTCGTCGCAGGTGGTGCACGTCGGTGACAACCCGGCGTTCGACGTGGTCGGGGCGCAGCGGGCCGGTCTGCGGGCGGTCTGGCTGAACCGGCGGGGTGACTCGCTCCCGGCCGGTGTGCTGCCGGACGCGACAGTGTCCTCGCTTGCCGGGTTGCCTGCCGTCCTGGTCGGCCTTTCCGGCGAAGCGGAACTTCCGCCGCGTTACCGACGCCGGTCTGGCGAAACGTCATGTGTTGATGTCTGATGACGCCACGTCCCTCAAAGAGAGGATTCGATGTGGTGAGCAAGCGCTTCACCGTCGGCGTCGTCGCGACCGCGGCGGCTCTGGCACTCACGGTGACGGGTCTGGGCGTGCCGGCCAGCGCCGAGCCGACGACCGTCCGGACGTTCACCGTGGTCGCGGAGGACGGGTACTCCGCCGACGCGGCCCTCGCCGCGATCCGGTCGGCCGGCGGGACCGTGGTGTCCCGCACCGACGAGGTCGGCGTGTTCCAGGTGACCAGTGACCGGGCCGACTTCGCGACGAAGGCGACTGCTGCCGCCGCGCTGATCGGGGCCGCCGAGCAGAAGGCGATCGGCCGCAAGCCCAAGCTGGACCGGGTCGAGCAGGAGCACCTGCTGGCCGTGGCTGCCGCGAAGGGCGCCGGCAAGCAGCGGGGCAAGAAGCTGGACCCGCTCGACGACAAGCTCTGGGGCCTGGAGATGATCCGGGCCGACAAGGCGCGCAAGATCGAGCCCGGCGACCGTCGGGTGACCGTCGGCGTGCTGGACACCGGCGTGGACGCCGCCCATCCGGACATCGCGCCGAACTTCAACTGGGCCCTGTCGCGCAACTTCGCTCCGGACATCCCCGAGATCGACGGGGAGTGCGAGGTGCCGAGCTGCCTCGACCCGGCCGGCACCGACGACGGCGGGCACGGTACGCACGTCGCCGGCACCATCGGCGCCGCCGCCAACGGCTTCGGCCTCTCCGGCGTCGCTCCGAAGGTCTCCCTGGTCAACCTCAAGGGCGGCCAGGACTCCGGGTACTTCTTCCTGAACCCGGTGGTCAACGCGTTGCTGCACGCCGGCCGCTCGGGCCTGGACGTGGTGAACATGTCGTTCTATGTCGACCCGTGGCTCTATAACTGCACGGCCAACCCGGCCGACTCCCCGGAGGCGCAGGCGGCGCAGCGGGCCACCATCCGCGCCATGAAGCGGGCCCTGACCTTCGCCCACAACCGGGGCGTCACGCTGGTCGGTGCGCTCGGCAACAACCACGAGGACCTGGGCGACCCGCGTACCGACGTGTCCAGCCCGAACTACGGTGACGTGGCGCCGTACCCCCGGGAGATCGACAACGACAGCTGCTGGGACCTGCCCGCCGAGGGGCCGCACGTGATCAGCGTGTCCTCGGTCGGCCCGTCCGGCAAGAAGGCCGACTACTCCAACTACGGCACCGAGCAGACGGCGGTGGCCGCTCCGGGTGGTTGGTTCCGCGACGGCTTCGGGACCGACACGTTCCGCACCGACGCCAACATGATCCTCTCCACCTATCCCAAGAAGGTGCTCCAGGAGGAGGGGACGGTCGACGAGGCCGGCAACATCGTGCCGGGCGCCGAGACCTTCGTGTTCAAGGAGTGCAAGGCCAACGGGCAGTGCGGCTACTACACGTACCTCCAGGGCACCTCGATGGCCGCACCGCACGCCTCCGGCGTGGCCGCGCTCATCGTGAGCAGGTACGGCAAGCCGCAGGGCCGGGGCGACTTCGGCCTGGCTCCGAAGCTGGTCGAGAAGCACCTGCTCCGCACCGCCACCGAGCGGGCCTGCCCCGAGCCCCGGTTGCAGACCTACACCAACGAGGGGCGGCCGGCCGAGTTCGACGCCTACTGCGACGGTTCGGTCGACTTCAACGGCTTCTACGGGCACGGCATCATCGACGCGTACGCGGCGGTGACCGCGCCGCTGCGCCGATGACCGGTTAGGACACCGGCCCTCGACGGGCGAACAGACGGCCCGGCCGGGTTGCCCCCGGCCGGGCCGTCCCCCGTTCTGCCCCCTCACCGAGGGCGTCCGCCGTCCAGAAGTGCGGCGCGGATCTCGCGGGCGATCCCGGGGAGGTCCTGGTGCAGGCGTCGGCCGGTGACGTGCCGTATCAGCCAGCCCGTTCCGGCCAGCGGATAGAGCCGCTGACCGTCGAACTCCACCGCCACGCGCTGCTCCGGCCAGGCCAGGCCGGGTCGCAGCACCACGCCGCCGGGCAGGCTTACCGGATGGTGGGCCACCGGACGCGGTAGCCCGGCCAGCACCAGTCCGACCCGCAGCCGCGACTCGTCCGGGGACTGCGCGGCCGGGTCGGCCAGGTCGAACACCCAGCGCGCCCGGCGCCCGCCGGGGCGGTCGTCGTTCGCCGCCGCCACCTCGGCCAACGCCGCCGGGGTGGTCAGCCCCCGGCCCAGCAGTGCGTCCACGATGCCGACCGAGCGGCTCGGCTCCAGCCACACGGCGCTCTCCCAGGCGGCCCGGGCGGTGTCGGTGTGCGGCGGGGTGCCCTTGATCGTCAACCCGGCCAGCGACTGCGGGGACTCGGTGTGCACCTGGAGCCCGCGCTGGCTGCGCAGCCCGGCCCGGGCCGGCACCAGGACGTGGACGGCCTGGTCGAAGTCGGCGGCGTGCCCGATGCCGTGCAGATAGGCCGCAGACGGGCCGGCGACGGCCGCCCCGGCGGGCAGTTGCAGTGCCGCCGCGCGGCAGGCCAGGGTGTGGTCCCGGTCGAGTCGGGCGTCGGCGTAGACGTCGTGCCGCAGTCGGACCCAGGCGGAGTTGCGGAGTTGGTGGGCGGTGAGCAGACCTCGGCGGACGACGTCCGAGCCGCGGAAGACCTGCCACGCCAGGGCGTCCGGTGGCTGTGTGCGAACTGGCATGAGTGCAGCCTGCGACCCGTGTCACCGGCCCGGCGACCCCTGTGGACAACCGCGACGACGACCGGAAGGGCCGCCTGTGGACAACCCCCGCCGAGGGCGCGCGTTGTGGTATGTCGCCGGGTCAGCTCAGCGCGGTGGCGATCGCGGTGGCGGCGGCGAGCACCTGCGCGCCGACCGCCTCGGCGTCCAGCGGGGCCAGGGCGACGACTCCCACGCTGGCCTCCAGGCCCGGCACCCCGAGCACCGGCGCGGCCACCCCGTACGCGCCGGGTTGCAGCTCACCGGCGGTGCTCACCGGGCCGGCGGCGCCGGTCCGCCCGGCGAGGATGGCCTGCCCGGCGGCACCCCGCTCCAACGGGTGCCGGGCACCGGTCCGGTACGCCACGTGGAAGGACGTCCAACTCGGCTCCACCACCGCCAGCGCCACGCCCTCGCCGCCCTCCACCACGGTCAGGTGGGCGGTGGCCCCGGCCTGCTCGGCCAGCCGACGCAGCGCGGGCAGCGCCCCCTCGGCGAGCAGCGGTTGGGCCCGCCGGGCCAGGTGCAGCACCCCGGCACCGAGGCGGAGTCGACCGGCCGTGTCCCGGCGCAGCATGCCGTGCCCGGCCAGCGGACCGACGAGTCGATAGACGGCCGCCCGCCCGATGCCCAGCCGGGTCGCCGCCTCGGTGACCGTCAGTCCGCCCGATGCCTCCGCGACCAGGTGCAGCAGCCGCAGGCCCCGGTCCAGCGTCTGCGACGTCTCGCCACCGGGCACGGCGGGTGACGGCGGATCGATGTCGGGCGTCGCTGCGGAGTCCACGACCAGCAGCGTACGACCCGGCTCCGGCGGACCCGGAAAACGACGGACGGCTACCCTTGTACGGTGACGCTACGCCTGTATGACACCGCCACCCGATCGGTGCGGGACTTCGTCCCGCGGGAAGCCGGCAAGGTGGGGGTCTACCTGTGTGGTCTCACTCTCCAGGCAGCGCCGCACATCGGCCATCTCCGTTCCGGCGTCAACTACGACGTGTTACGGCGCTGGCTGCTGGCCGCCGGCTTCGAGGTCACCTTCGTCCGCAACCTGACCGACATCGACGACAAGATCCTGGTCAAGGCGCAGGAGCAGGCGCAGCCGTTCTGGTCGATCGCGTACGCCAACGAGTTGAAGCTCGGCGAGGCGTACCGGGCGTTGAACGTGCTTCCGCCGACCTACGAGCCGCGCGCCACCGGGCACATTCCGGAGATGCACCAGCTCATCGCGCAGTTGATCGAGCGGGGGCACGCGTACCCGGCCACCGACGACTCCGGGGACGTCTATTTCGACGTGCGGTCCTGGTCGGCGTACGGCGCGTTGTCCAACCAGTCGCCGGACGACATGCTCTCCGCCTGCGAGGGGCCGGAACGCGGCAAGCGGGACCCGCGTGACTTCGCGCTCTGGAAGGGCGTGAAACCGGACGAGCCGACCGATGCCTACTGGCCCTCGCCGTGGGGGCGGGGTCGGCCCGGCTGGCACATCGAGTGCTCGGCGATGTGCTGGCGTTACCTCGGCGCCGAGTTCGACATCCACGGCGGCGGGCTGGACCTGATCTTCCCCCACCACGAGAACGAGCTGGCCCAGTCGCAGGCCGCCGACCTGCCGTTCGCCCGGTACTGGGTGCACCACGGCCTGCTCGGCATCGGCGGCACCAAGATGGGCAAGTCGCTGGGCAACACCCTCGACCTGGCCTACGTCGCCTCGCTCGGGGTACGCCCGGTCGAGCTGCGCTACTACTACGTGGCCGCGCACTACCGTTCCCGGATCGACTACTCCGAGGACGCGTTGCGGGAGGCGGCCGTCGCGTACCGGCGGATCGAGGGCTTCGTCCAGCGGGCCGTCGAACGGGTCGGGGTCGGCCACGTCGGCGAGGTGCCGGCGGCGTTCGCCGCGGCGATGGACGACGACCTCAACACCTCGGCCGCGCTGGCCGTGCTGCACGACGTGCTGCGCGACGGCAACACCGCGTTGGCCGACGCGGACGATGTGACCGTCCGCACGACGCTCGCCGACGTCCGGGCCATGCTGGATATCCTCGGCGTCGACCCGCTCGACCCGGTGTGGACGGGTGGCGCCCGGGCGAGCGACCTCCGTGGTGTGGTGGACTCCCTGGTCGCCCTGGCCCTCGAACAGCGCGCACAGGCCCGGGTCCGCAAGGACTGGGCCGCCGCCGACGCGCTGCGGGATCAACTCAAGCGAGCCGGTGTGGTGGTCGAGGACACCCCGCAGGGCCCGCGTTGGACAATTGGAGAACATGACTGATGGCCGGCAATTCGCAACGCCGTGGCCGGCGGATGACGTCGAAGGCGGGGGCCCCGAAGGGCTCCGGCGGCAAGAACCGGGACTCCCTCGCCGGGCGTGGCCGGACCCTGCCGGCCGACGAACGTCCCTGGCACAAGGGTTACTCGGGCACCGAGAAGCTGCCCCAGCGCACCGCCTGGAAGCAGGAGAAGGAGCGACGGGCGGCGGCCGAGGAGGGGCGTGCCCCCAAGATCGGCCAGCCCGGCAGCAAGGACACCACCTGGGGTCGGGGCGGCGGTCGGGGCGCCCCGGCGGCCAAACCGGCGCGGGGTAAGCAGCCCGCCGGGCGCGGCGGCCCCCGGGTCGCGCCGGGCCGCAAGTCGAACCCGGCGAAGGACACGCCGGAGCTGCTGGTCGGGCGCAACCCGGTGCTGGAGGCGCTGCGCGCCCAGGTGCCGGCCACCGCGCTCTACACCGCGCAGGGCATCGACGTCGACGACCGGATGAAGGAGATCGTCCGGACGGCGGCCGATCGGGGCATCGCGATCCTGGAGGTCAGCCGGGCCGAGTTGGACCGGATGACCGGGGGAGTGCTGCACCAGGGCGTCGGCCTCCAGGTGCCGCCGTTCGCGTACCAGCCGTTCGAGGACCTGGTCGCGGCGTCGGTCGAGCAGGCGGCACCGCTGCTGGTGGCGCTGGACGGCGTCACCGATCCGCGTAATCTCGGCGCGGTGATCCGCTCGGCCGCCGCGTTCGGCGCGCAGGGTGTCTTCGTACCCGAGCGGCGGGCCGCCGGGATCACCGCGACGGCCTGGCGGACCAGTGCCGGTGCGGCGGCCCGGGTGCCGGTGGCGCAGGTCACCAACCTGACCCGCTCGTTGAAGGCGTGCCAGGACGCCGGTTTCCTGGTGGTCGGCCTGGACGCCGACGGTGAGACGGACCTCTACGACCTGGAAGCCGCCGTCGGCCCGCTGGTCGTGGTGGTCGGTTCGGAGGGGCGCGGGCTGTCCCGGCTGGTCGGACAGACCTGCGACCTGACCGTGAGCATCCCGATGATCTCCGAGGTGGAGTCGCTCAACGCGAGCGTCGCCGCCGCGGTGACGCTCGCCGAGGTGGCGCGCCGCCGCGCCGTCGAGCTCTGACCCCCCGCCACGAGCCACCGGGAGTACGCGGAAGGGGCGGCCCGCCATCGGCGGACCGCCCCTTCGCGGTTGCTACGTCAGATCCGCTTGCCGTTGGTGGCGTGGAAGACGTGGCTGCGGCCGGTACGCGGCTTCACGAAGATCGTGTCGCCCATGTTCGGGCTGTGCTGCCGGTCGGTCCGCACCACGAAGCGCTCGGAGGAGCCGTCCAGGGCGGCGTGCCCGTAGACGTTGGCGTCCGAACCGAGGTCCTCGACCAGCTCAACGACGACCGGCATGCCGCCCTCGGTCGGGCTGACGATGTCGCAGTCCTCGGGGCGGAAGCCCACGGTGACCTTGCCGTCGCCACCCTCGGCGCGGGCCGCCTCGGTCTGCTCGCGGGTCAGCGGGACGAACAGCTCGGCGAACGCCGCGCCCTGCTCGGTGAGCGGCACGGTCTTGATGTTCATCGCGGGCGAGCCCATGAAGCCGGCGACGAAGACGTTGGCCGGGGTGTCGTAGAGCGCACGCGGGGTGTCCACCTGCTGGAGCACACCGTCGAGCATGACCGCCACCCGGTGACCCATGGTCATGGCCTCGACCTGGTCGTGGGTCACGTAGACGGTGGTGACGCCGAGCTTGGCCTGCAGCGAGGCGATCTGGGTACGGGTCTGCACCCGGAGCTTGGCGTCGAGGTTGGACAGCGGCTCGTCCATGAGGAAGACCTGGGGCTCCCGGACGATGGCGCGGCCCATCGCGACACGCTGACGCTGACCACCGGAGAGCGCCTTGGGCTTGCGGCTGAGGTACTCCTCCAGCTGGAGCAGCGCCGCCGCCTCCTTGACCCGACGGTCGATCTCGGCCTTGGAGGTCTTGCGCAGCTTGAGCGCGAACGCCATGTTCTCGTACACCGTCATGTGCGGGTACAGAGCGTAGTTCTGGAAGACCATCGCGATGTCGCGGGCCTTCGGCGGGAGGTGCGTGACGTCCCGGTCGTCGATGTAGATCGCGCCGTCGTCGACGTCCTCCAGGCCGGCGAGCATGCGCAGGCTGGTGGACTTACCGCAACCGGAGGGGCCGACCAGGACGAGGAACTCTCCGTCGCCGATCTGGAGGTCGAGCTGGTTGACCGCGGGGCGTTCGGTGCCCGGGTAGATCCGGGACGCCTTCGCGTACGTGACCGTAGCCATGAGGGGGGACGCTTCCTTTCACCGGCAGGAACGTGCCGGACGATCCGAGTGAAGGAGCAACCGGCACGGGAGCCCCGTACCGGCGCCACGGACGACGTGAGGAAAACCCCGGTGTCGTCCGTGTCACTGCACGGTAAACGGCTTTCGCCGCAATGCCAAGGTTCGGGACGGTGGATGGGACTGAGAGCATTCGCATTCCGGTCACTCGGGCACGGTCGGACACGAATCGACGCCCGCGGGTCGGGATGTTGACGTTTCCCGTGCTCGGGACCCCTGCCGAGCGGGAAAAGCAGACGTCGGTCGCTATGCTGACCGGGAAACAACGCCCCTGTAGCTCAGCTGGCCAGAGCACCCGCCTTGTAAGCGGGATGTCGCCGGTTCGATCCCGGCCGGGGGCTCCATCCGTATCGCGCACGGAACACTGGGCGACACCTCGTCGTGGCCGGGCGTTCAGGCGGGCTGTCTACCGTCCGCCTGAACGCTGCCGCCACCCCCAGGGACACCCACACCGTGCACCACGCCAACCACTACTACGGGCACTCCCACCTGCTGGCCCGCTACTGCGGACTCGATGACGGGCAGCCGCCCCGGGTGCCCGGCTACCTGCAACACGGCTGGAACATCGGCGACGGGATGGCCCCCGACCACGAGTTCGTACCCGGGGTCCCGCTGTTCCTCTGGTCCGAGCGGACGCGCCGCCGCGCCTGGTCCCTCGGGCACCGGCGGACGTACGTCCTCGGCGCGCCCTTCGCGTACCTGACCGCCACGACGCCCGACGGGCCGTCCCGGCGGGAGGGCACCCTCTGGTACCCCTTCCACGGCTGGGAGGGGCAACGGATCCTGGGCGACCACGGTCGGCTGGTCGACGAGATCCGGGCCGTGGAGCCGGGCCCGGTGACGGTCTGCCTCTATTGGCAGGAGTACCGGTCGACGCGGGTCCGCCGGTACTACGAGCGGGCCGGCTTCCGGGTCGTCTGCCACGGCTATCGGGGTGGCCGGTGGACCGACCTCGACCCGCAGTTCCTCGTCCGGCAGCTCGCCGAACTGCGCCGGCACCGGCGGGTCGCCTCCAACCGGCTGTGCAGCGCGATCTTCTACGGCGTCCTGGCCGGTTGTGAGCCCGCCGTGTACGGCGACCCGATGCACCTGGCCGGTGAGACCCCCGTCTGGGGCGGCCAGCCACGCATCCGCCGTCAGTGGGCCGACCTGCACGGCCCCCGGGTCGACGTGACCGTGGCCCGGGCCCTGGCCGACGCCGAGCTGGGCGCCGACCGCCTGCTCACGCCCGCCGAGCTGCGCCACCTGTTCCGCTGGCCGACCCCGGCCGCCGTACCGGCCCCACCGGGTGCCCCTGCGGTCGTACCGGCACCGCTGCCTGCCCCGGGCTCGCGGCGGGGTGCGCGGGCGGCGTCCGCCGATCGGACGCCGGCATGACCTCGGGAAGCCCCCGTCTGCTCGGCGGCGAGATGCTCGCCTGGTCCGACCTCGACGGGTCCCGTGGCCCCGGCCCGGTGGGCGGGCCGACGCTGGCCGCGCTGCTGACCGCCGTCGGTGGACGCACCCTGGTCGTCGGCCCGCACCACCCCGACCTGCTCGACGTGCTGCCCTCGCCCGACCTGACGATCCTGGTACGCGGACTGGCGGACGCCGAGACACTGGCCGCCCGGTACGCCGACCGGCCGGAAGTCCAGGTGTACTGCGGCAGCCCCGAGAGACTGCCCGCCTCGCCGCAGTACGACAGCCTGGTCGCACTGGACGGGCTGGGGCGGCTCGCCTCGGTGGAGGGGCCGGAGCTGAGGTGGACGGACCGGTTCGACCTGCTGACGTCGATGCTGCGCCCCACCGGCCGACTGCTGCTCGGCGCGGAGAACCCCCTCGGGCTGCACCGGTTGCCGTTCCCACCGCCGCCACGCACCGATTCCGACTGGACCGCACCGGACGAGTACGACCACACCCGCCCCGCCGGCCTGCCCCGACTGCGGGACCGGCTGGCCGCGTCCGGCCTGTGGACCGTCGGCACCTGGGCCACCTTCCCATCGCCGCGGACGCCGACCGCTCTGCTCGGTACCGAGCTGCTGGCCGACTCCGACCTGACCGGCTTCCTCCAGGCCACCCTGAGCACCACCCAGCCGACCAGAGCCGCCGATCCGGACCGGCCGGTCCCGGTGCCGCCGTTCGCGGTGCCGCCGTTCGCCGATCCGGCTCGGCTGACGATGCTGGCGCTCCGGCACGGCGGTGTCCCGGAGTCGGCTCCCGGTTGGGTGCTGCTGGCCGAGCGCCTGGCCGCCGCCGGCTCCACTCCGGACGTGTCCGGCGAGGCCACCGATCAGGTCGCGGGTCGGCCTCCGGCGGGGGTGCTGATGCGGGACGGTCGGCGTCGGGAGGTCCGCCGTGGTCCGGCCGGTGGATGGCGGTTCGCCGACGGGACGGTGGTGCCGTCGGGGCGTACCGTCGAGGACCTGGCCCTGGCCGCGACGGCGCGGCGGGAGCTGCCCGGGTTGCGTGCGCTGCTCACCGCCTGGCAGGCCGGTCCGCTGGCGGACGTGCCGGCGGACCAGGTGGTGGTCACACCTGACGGCGCCTGGCACGCCGTCGCGGCGACCGAGCCGGCGCAGGTCGAGCCGGCGGAGGTTGAGCCGGTGCAGGCCGGGTCGGTGCAGGTGCTGCGCCGGTTGGCGGCCCGGACGGCCGATGCCGGGCTGGCGCACCTCCTGCCGCCCGGCGAACTGGCAGCGACCCTGGCCGCCCTGTCCGGGCGGGAACCGGAGTCGTTCGCCGACGACCGGACGCAGACCACCGCACGAGGGTGGCGGGAGCTGCTGATCGACCGGGACGAACTGGCGCGGGAGCTGGCTGAGGCCCGTGCCCTGGCGCAGTGGTACGAACGGACGCTGGCCGAGCGCGACCGCGAGCTGACGCGGCTACGGAGGATCGTCTCGCTGCTCAGCGGCACCCCGACCGCCCGCGCCGCCCGAGCCCTGCTGGCCGGTGCCAGGTCCGCCCGCCGCTCCGCCCGCACCGCCCTCCACCACCTACGCCGCCCCACCTGACCCCCTCGCGGCCCCCTCACCCACCCTCACCCCTCCATCCCGGCCGTCCCGTCCCGTCCCGCCCTCTCGGCGCGTCGATCATGGAGTTGTGGTGGGTGCGAAACGGGCTCAAAGGTGCGTACCACTCGCCACAACTCCATGATCGCCGGGGCCGGGGCCGGGGCCGGGGCCGGGGCCGGGGCCGGGGCCGGGGGTGGGGCCGGGGGTGGGGGTGGGGCCGGGGGTGGGGGTGGGGCCGGGGGTGGGGGTGGGGGTGGTCAGGGTGGCGTAGAGGTGTTCCAGGGTGTGGGTTTGGCGGTGGAGGTCGAAGTGGGTGGCGGCGTGGCGGTGGGCCTCGGCGCCGAGGCGGTGGCGTAGCGGGGTGTCGGTGAGGAGTCGGCGGAGGTTGGCGGCCAGGGCCGGCGGGTCGGCCTCGGGGCCGAGCAGGCCGGTCACCTCGTGCGTGACCGCTTCCGGGATGCCGCTGTGGTACGTCGACACCACCGGTACGCCTAGGCTCGCCGCCTCCAGGATCGTGGTCGGCAGGCCCTCTGTGTCGCCGTCGGCGGCGGTACGCGACGGGGCGGCGAGCACCCGGGACTCGGCGACGTGCCGCAGCACCTCGTCCGGTGGCAGCGCCCCGGCGAATGTCGCGTCGACACCCCTGCGTTCGGCCTGGGCGCGTACCGGGGCGAGCAGCGGGCCGGTGCCGATGAGCAGCGTGCGGGGGCGCAGGTCGGCGAGCAGGCTCAGCGCCTTGACGAGGTGGTCCACGCCCTTCTTGTCGACGAAGCGACCGACGAAGACCACGTCCCAGTTCTTCGGGCCGGTCGGCGGCTCGGCGGGTACCGGCACGCCGGTGTGGTGCACGCGTACCTTGGCCGGGTCCGCGCCCAGCTCCAGCGCCCGGTCGCGGATCGGGCCGGAGACGGCCAGGATCAACGCGGCCCGGTCGAAGGCGGTCCGGAGATGGCGTCGGTGCCGGGCACCCCGCCAGCCCGGGGCGGTCGGCTGACGGGTGACGTCCAGCCCGTGCAGGGTGATCACCAGCGGGATGCCGAGCCGGGTCGCGGCACGGCTGACCAGCCAGCCGTCCCCGCCGAAGTGGGCGTGGACCACGTCGGGCCGCAGTCGGGCCAGCAGCCGGTGCAGTCGGGGCAGATCGCCGGTCAGTCGCAGCCGGAGCCAGTCCCGGCGACCACGGGGGGTGTCCGGGCAGAGCAGCACGTCGGTGTCCCGGCTCAACGGCGAGTCGACCCGGATCGCGCCGAGGTGGACCGCACGCCAGGTGGGCAACGCGTCGCCCTGGTGGCGGACGAACGTCTCCGAGCCGGGCAGCAGGCAACTCCGCCAGATCACGGCGACCCTAGCGTCCGACATCGGCTCCGAGTTCCGTGGCCACCGGCATCGCGGCGGACGGCGGGGCTGCGGCGGAAGGCGGGGCTGCGGCGGACGGCGGGGACGGGGCAGGGGGTACGGCCCGGCGGCCGAGGATGCCGTCGCGTACCCGGTGGCGCAGCGTCGGCGGGATCAGCCAGATCTGCGCGAACGTGAGGTAGTCGACCAGGCTCGGGCTGCCGTGCCGGCGCGCCTCGGCCAGCAGCAGGCGGAAGACCCGGAGGCTGCGGGTGGGCGCGGCCATTGAGCTGATGATGCTCATCGTGATCGCCGCGTACGCCCGTGGGGTGATCAGCGGTCGGATGCCGCGTAGCCAGGCGAGTTGGGCCTCCCACGGCGAGCTGAGGCTGATCCGGGGACGGTCCTCGTCCTGGTGCCAGAGCACCAGTGGTTCGGCGGCGAAGACCAGCTCGACGTCGGAGTGGCCGGTGGCGCGGACGGTCCAGTCGAGTTCCTGCTGCCGGCGCAGGCCGACGGTGAACGGGACCCGACGTAGCAGCTCGGTCGGCGCCATGATCGTCGAGGTCTGGATGAAGCCGTCACCGTGGAACAGGCCCCGGCGCACGGTCAGGTACTCGCTGATCGGCTCGCCCGGCTCGGGTAGCCGGCGGGGCAGCACGAACTCCGCCCGGGGCGTCTTGTTGATCAGACGGCTGGCCACCACCGGGCTCGGTACGCGGCTGCGTCGGGCGACGTCGAGCTGGACCGCCAGCTTGGTGGGCAGCCATTCGTCGTCATCGTCGAGCAGGGCCGTCCACGGCGCGCGGGCCTCGCGTACGCCGGTGTTGCGGGCGTTCGGCGCGCCGCCCCGGCCGGGCAGCTCCTCCACCCGTACCCGGGGGTCACCGATCTCGGCGAGGGCCGCGCCGGTCGCGGCGTCCGGTCCGTCGACGACCACGATGACCTCGATGTCGGTCACGGTCTGGGCGAGGACGCTGCGGACCGCGCGGGTCACCAACGCGGGTCGGGCGAAGGTCGGCACGACCACGCTGACCTGTGGTGTGGAAGCCATGATCACCTGCTCGCTCGGGGTGCGGAAAGTAGGTGCGCACGGTGACGCTGTCAGGTGTGGGCGGCTCGTCGGTGAATGCCGGGCAGCTACCAGGCGTACACCTCGGGTCACCGGACGGGCGCGGCGCCGGTGCGGGTTACCCTCAGGCCGTCGAAGGGGGTGGGTGGTGGCGGACGCGGAACTCGTGGTCGAGGTGACCGGCGCGGTGGCCACGGTGGTGATCCGCAACCCGGGCCGCCGCAACGCGATGACGACGGCGATGTGGCGGCAGCTCCCGGTGCTGCTCGACGGCCTGGCGGCCGATCCGGCGGTACGCGTCCTGGTGCTCACCGGCGCGGACGGCACCTTCTGCGCCGGTGCCGATCTCGGTGACCTCGACGAGGTGCTGAACCCGGGCGACGGCAACGTGGTGGACGTGGCGGAGCGGCGGCTGGCCGACTTCGCCAAGCCGACCGTCGCCGCCGTGCGGGGCGCCTGCGTCGGCGGTGGCTGCCTACTGGCCGTCGCCTGTGACCTGCGGCTGGCCGCCGACGACGCGCGGTTCGGCGTACCACCTGCGCGGCTCGGTCTGGTCTATCCGGCACCGGCCACCCGGCGGCTGACCCGGCTGGTCGGCCCGTCGACGGCCAAGCACCTGCTCTTCACCGGTGAGCTGGTCGACGCCGACCGGGCGCTGCGCACCGGCCTGGTGGACGAGGTGCTGTCCGGCGCCGGTCTGGCCGCCCGGGTCGACGCGCTCACCGCGACGATCGCGGAACGCTCGCAGCTCAGCGTCGCCGCCGCCAAGGAGATCGTGGACGGTCGGGCCGACGCCGACCGCATCGCCTGGTGGCACGGACAGGCGCGGGACAGCGGCGAGGCCCGGGAGGGCGTCGCGGCCTTCCACGAACGCCGTCCGGCCCGCTTCGGCTGGACCCCGCCGACGGCCGGCTGACCGGCCCGCCCTGGCCGCCTGCCCTGACCGGCCCGCCCTGGCCCGGCCGATCAGGGCGGACGCGACCTGGCGGCTCAGGGACGGGCGAGCAGGCCCCGGGGGCGTACCGAGTGGATCGGCTCGGCCGCGCCGCCCTCGGCCCGCAGGATGTGGTTCGCGGCCAGGATGCCGGTGGCCGCGGACCGCTCCATGAGCGCGCTGGGGAAGTCGGTGCGGATGCCGTCGCCGGCCAGGTAGAGCCCGGCGGCCTCGGTGCGTACCCCGGGCCGTCCGGGATGGCTGCCGGGGGTGAAGGCGGGGGCCTTGGCCTCCACCCGGGCGCGCCGCTCGCGGATTCGCAACCGGTGCGTCTCCGGCCAGAGCGCGCCCAGGTCGGCCCACATCCGGTCGGCCAGATCGTCGGCGGACACGTCCGGATCGCAGGCGTACGCGTGCAGCTCGATCACCGAGCCGCCGGTCTGCGCGGCCCAGCGTCGCGGCTCCTCCTCCAGCCGGTGGTACAGCGTCACCGAGTCCAGGGTGGACTGGCGGGACACCCCGTTGAAGGTCGCCCGACCCGGGTCCACGTCCCCGTCGCACCAGTGCCTCGCCACCGCGTACGGCGGACCGGGCCGACCGTACGCGGGCATCGCCGCCGCCAGCGCCGGTGCCGCCTCGGCCAGTGTCGGGGAGGCGGCGACCAGGTCGGCCAGCGCCGGCGGGTCCAGGGCCAACACCACGTGCCGGGCCGGGTACGAGCCGTCGCTGGTGCGTACCCGCCAGGCGGTGCCCTCGCGGTCCAGCGCGGTCGCCGCGACACCGGTGTGCACGCGACCGCCGTGGCGTTCCAGGTGCCGGGTCAGCGGCTGCCAGATCGCGGTGGCGTAGTCCTCGTCCGGGCAGTCGAAGGCCAGCCCCTCGGGGTTGCCGAGCAGATAGAAGTGGAACTGCGCGATCATCTCGGCGGCCGACATCTGCACCTCGTGGTTGAAGAACGAGTGCGAGAAGACCTCGAAGAGCATGGCCCGCGCCCGGTCCGGCAGCCGCAGCGAGGTGAGCAGCTCGTCGGCGGTGCGGTGGTCGAATTCGGCGTAGGTGCGCTCCGGATGGTAGGTCAGCAGCGGCAGGGCGGCGTCGCGGTCCATCGTGCGCAGGTCACGCAGTCGCAGGCTGGGACTGCGGGCCAACAGGGTGAGCAGGTTGGCCGGCGGTGCGGGCGGCAACCGTCCGAACTCCTCGGTCGGCCACTGCGCGCTGAGCACTGGATAGCCGGGCACCGGGCGTAGGAAGCGGAGCGTCGGATCGACGCGACGCAGGATGTTGCGCCAGTTGTAGTACTGCCGGAAGAAGGCGTGGAAGCCGTGTTCGTCGACCTGCCCGGTGCCGTCGGCGAGGGTGTCGGGCCAGGCGCCGAGCCGGCCGCCGAGCGTCGGGGCGGCCTCCAGCACCGTCACCTCGACACCGCGTTCGGCGAGCACCACCGCCGCCGACATCCCGGCGATGCCGCCACCGACCACGACCGCCTGCACCGGATGCGGCACCCGGGTCGCGCCACCGCCGCCCGGGTCCACCTGGTGCGGCCGTACGCCGATGAGCCGACCGAACACCTGTGACAGCTTCACACCGCACCTCCCGATGGCCCCTCAGTCTGCCCGACGGGGGTCGGCACCGCCGTACGTGCCGGTGCGCTCTCGTGTTAGCAGGGGGCCCTTGTAATACACGAGGCGTTAGCAGGGGACCCTCCCTTACCCGCGGCCCTCACCCGGGGCGGTCGGACGTCGGCCAGACGTACTCGACGTCGGTGGGGGTGTCGTCGCCGAAGATCGGGCGGTAGTGCGCGGGATCCTTGCGCAGCAGCGACGAGCGGTGACTCAGGTGCAGGTCGGCGCGGCCCAGCCAGGGCGGCAGTTCGCCGGCCTCGGCCAACTCCTGCTGGGTACGGACCCGCTCGATGCCCCGGGCGGCGGCGAGATCGGCGGTCAACGTGGTGGCGCAGGTGTCGGCCCGTCCGGTCGCGCACCAGACGGCGCAGACGTCCAGCCCGTAGCGGGTGAGGGCCTCCTCGTAACCGGTCCACATCTTGACAGCGGGATGGTGACGCCAGCCGTACCCGGGGCGGGTCAGCCCACGCAGCACCTGGATCGCCTCCACCCGCTGCTTGCCGAGCCGCCGTTGGTCCAGCGTGCCGGCGCTGGCCAGGAAGTCCGGGTACGGCAGGAAGGTCTGCATGGGGGCTGCCGTACCCGTCCACGACCCGGACATGCCGGGCCGGGACTTTCATGATCGTCGCGGGGCTGCGCGGAGTGCGACCGGCTGTTTACCATGCGAAGCATGGCGGAGCCGCTGCTCGATCGCGCCCGGCGGGCAGGCCGCCGGTTGCGGGTCAACGGGGAGCCACGGGCGCACTACGTGGTCTGCGGCCAGGATCCCCTGGCGTACTGGGTGGTGCGGGCGATGCTGGCCGCCGAGACGCAGGCCGGGCGGCTGCGGATCACCCTGGTCGTGCCCGAGCGACAGCGGTCACCCGGCCCGGACGGGCGTGACCTGCCCGGCATCGAGGTGATCCCGGCCGACCGGCTGGACGAGGCGACGTTCCGCCGGGCCGGGCTGGCCGGTGCGGCCGGGCTGGCCCTGCTGCACCAGGACGACGTGGGCAACATGCAGGCCGCCCTCTGCGCACAGGAGGTCGAGCCCCGGCTGCGGCTGGTCGTGCGGATGTTCAACACCGGCCTGGCCAACGGCGTACGGCAGATCTTCCCCGACTCGTCGGTGCTCTCCGACGCCTCGATGGCCGCCCCGGCCTTCGTGGCCGCCGCGCTGGGCGAGGTCGCGCCGACGCACTTCCGACACGGCGGGCGCACGCTGTACGTGGCCCGCCGCGACGACGTACGCCCGAGCGAGATCGTCTGCGGGGTGGCCGACACCCGCGACTCCCAGCAGGACCTGGTGCTTCCCGCCGACGACGAGGACGCCGACGTGGTGCTCGCGGAGGCCGTCGGCCGCCCGGCCGGCACCGAGTTGGCCGCCCGCCGGCTGGTCCGCGCCCGACGTCGGCGACGCCCGGTCGCGATGTTCCTCGGGGCCGTGCGGGGCTTCGCCACCCGCAAGATCGGCATCGCGGTGTTCGTGCTGCTCGCCGTGATCGCCGCGTTTGGTGCCCTCTATGGGCGCGCCGCTAACGTCTCCTGGGCCAATGCGCTCTACCTGACCATGGTCACCACGCTCACCGGGCAGGACCCGGACATCGAGAAGAAGAGCGCCGAGAAGGTCATGCAGGTGGTGCTCAACCTCGCTGGGGTGGCCCTGATCCCGCTGATCACGGCGGTGGTCGTCGACGGCGTGGTCCGGGCGCGGCTGGCCCTGCACGCCGGGCGGAACTTCATCGAGCGTTCCGGGCACGTCGTGGTGGTCGGGCTGGGCAACATCGGCACCCGGGTGATGGCCCAGCTCAACGACTTCGGCGTCGAGGTGGTCGCGATCGACAGCAACGCCGACGCCCGGGGTGCCGGGCTGGCCCGGCGGCTGGGCGTACCGCTGGTGGTGGGCGACGCGGCGCAGGAGGAGACGCTGCGCGCCGCCTCGATCGCCACCTGCCAGGCGCTGGTGGTGGTCTCCACCGACGACGGCGCCAACCTGCGGGCGGCGCTGAACGGCCGGACCGTGAACGACCAGCTCCGGGTGGTGCTGCGGCTCTTCGACGGCGACTTCGCCGAGCGGGTGCAGCGGGCCTTCGGCATCGGCACCTCCCGCAGCGTCTCCTACCTGGCGGCACCGTCGTTCGCGGCGGCCCTGCTGGACCGCGCGGTGATCGCCACCATCCCGGTCGGTCGGCACGCGTTGCTGGTCACCGAGGTCGCGGTGGCGGCCGGTTCGAGGCTGGACGGCCGGACACTCGCCAGCGTCGGCCGACCGGGCAGCGTCCGGTTGCTCGCGCACGCCCGGGTCGGGCAGCGTCTCGACTGGTCGCCGGACCGACGGATGATGGTCTCGGCAGGGGACCGGCTGACCGTGATGGCCCGCCGGGCCGGGCTGAACTCCCTGCTCCGCGAGGTCGCGCCGCCCGAGCCGGAGCCACCGGCGCAGACCGGCCCGCCGGTCCCGCGCGAGGCCGATGAGTGACGGTCCGCAGACTTCCACGATAGTGTGGAAGTCGTGTCGGCGGTCTACGAAGAGCTTCCGTTCAGCGAGTTCCTGCATCGTCCCGCAGCCGCGGCCGCGCGACTCGGTCAGGTGCGTGCCCTCCGGCTGCGTCGTCGCGGCGCCGACGACCTGGCCCTGACGTCGGCCGACCAGATGGAGCGGGACGCGGTGGTGATCGACTTCACCGCGCGGCTGTTGGCGGGTCTCGTCCGTTCGGAGTCGACCGATGTCGTTCGCCGCGTGCTCGGCGAGGCACTGCCGTGGGTCGCCTTCCTCCCGCCGGATGACGTGACGGAGCTGCTGAACGAGCTGGTCACGGTCGCCCAGGGAGCTGCCTCGTTGGAGAACCTCTCGCCGATCGCCGTGCTGTTGACGCAGTGGCGGCACACCGCCGAGATCCATGCGGACCCGGTCCTGTTGGAGCGGGTGACCAGGGAACCGGCCGGCGACCTGGGGCCGGTGACAGCACCTGGCGCGGACCGGTGAGCCCCAAACGAGGCGACCGTGCCGCACCTCCGGCCCTGGCGGGCGAGTACGACCTGCGCTTCGCCGACTCGGCGGCAGCCGACGGTTGGGAACATCCCGCTCGTCACGCACCGGGCAACCTGCGGCGGGCCTTCGACATCCTGCGAAGCTCTCCCCGTTCGCGCCTCTCACCCGAGCGTCAACACCGTCTCAAGGGTTCCCTCGCTTCGGCCGCCTGGAAGGGCCAGGAACTGGAGCGTTGGCAGTACGAGGTGACCGGCGGAGGCCGGATCTGGTATCTCGTCGACGACGAGCGGCGTACGATCTGGCTCACGTACGTCGGCACCGGCCATCCCCGGGAGACCGAGTGAACCGGGCAGAGGTCACGCGCGGGCGGGGCGCAGGGCGTACCAGGCGGCACCGAGGGCTAGCACGCCGAGGCCGGCGAGCACGCTGGTCAGAGGCAGGTTGACCACGAGCAGGACGCAGCCGACCAGCCCCACCACGGCGAGTGCCCGCACCGGCAGCCTCCGTCCCGGGTCCCGTCCGAGGGTCAGCGCCGCCGCGTTGGTGATCGCGTAGTAGACCAGCACGGTGACGCTGGAGAAGCCGATCGCGGCCCGGACGTCGCCGAGCGCCACCACCAGGATCACCACGGCCGCGACGGCCAGTTCGGCCCGGTGCGGCACCCGGTGTACGGGGTGCACGGCCGCCAGGGCTGCGGGCAGGTCGCGGCGGCGGGCCATCGCCAGCGTGGTGCGGCCCACCCCGGCCAGCAGCGACAGCAGCACCCCGGTCACCGCGACGGTCGCCCCTGCGCGGACCACCCACGCCAGGCCGGGCAGCCCGGCGGCGCTCACCACGTCGGCCAGCGGAGCGGTCGATCCGGCGAGCCGGTCCGGCCCGAGCACCCCGAGTGCGATCACGGCCAGCACCAGATAGATCACCAGCACCAGCCCGAGCGCCAGCGGCACCGCCCGAGGGATGGTCCGCTCCGGCTCGCGCACCTCCTCACCGAGGGTGGCGATCCGGGCGTACCCGGCGAAGGCGAAGAAGAGCAGCCCGGCGGCGGTGAGCACGCCCCGCGCGGAGCCGCCGGGCTGGTCGATCCGGTCGATCTGGACGCCGGTCGCGCCGGCCACCGCGACCAGGGCCAGCACCGCCAGCACGACCAGCACCAGGACCCGGGTGGCGGTGGCGGTCTTGGCGACGCCACGCAGGTTCACGCCGGTCACCGCGACGACGACGGCGACGGCCACGAGCCGGGCCTGCCCGGGCCAGAGGTACGCCCCGACGGTCAGCGCCATCGCCGCGCAACTGGCCGTCTTGCCGACCACGAATCCCCAGCCGGCGACGAATCCGGCGAACGGGCTGAGCCGTTCCCGGCCGTAGACGTAGGTGCCGCCGGACTCCGGGTAGCGGGCCGCCAGCCGGGCCGAGCTGGTCGCGTTGCAGAACGCCACCGCACCGGCCAGCGCCAGCGCGACCAGCAGCCCGATGCCGCCGGCTGCCGCAGCGGCGGGGGCGAAGACCACGAAGACGCCCGCGCCGAGCATCGACCCCAGACCGATGACGACCGCATCCGGTACGCCCAACCGCCGTGCCAACCGTTCCACGGCGGCAGCCTAGGGGCGTTCGATGAACGGAGCGCTCCAATCGCGTAGCCGACCGGGGAGCGGCAGCGCGTCCCAGGGCACCCGGTGCAGCAGCCGGTCCAGCAGCAGGCCCAGCAGCAGGGCTGCCAGCCCGTCGGTGAGCCAGTGGAAGTTCAGATACGTGGTGGTGACCAGCAGGATCGCCGGGGGCGCGTACCGGACCAGCCGGTAGAGCCCGGTCGGGAGCCGGCCGGCGGTCAGCGAGAGCAGCAGCACGGCGATCACGCCGTACCAGACGATCGCGTTGGCGACGTGGCCTGACGGGTACGACATCGAGTAGGCGTCCGCCGGCAGATCGTGGAAGATCTGCACCGCCTCCTCCGGTGCGAGGAACGGCTCCTTGACCGAGGCGGTCGGGGCGGCCCGGTCGGTCCAGAGCTTGAGCGGGCCGATCGTCAGCATGGTAATCACGAAGGCGGCCCCCACCAGCAGGAACGGCCGGATCGTACGGCGCCGCCAGGCCACCGCCACGGCCAGTCCGCCGGAGAGCGGCAGCAACAGCCCGCCGCCCTGACCGAGCAGGTTGAACGCTCGGGCGATCCAGTACAACGGGGTCGGTGCGTGGGCGAAGGCCCACTCGCTCACCGCGAGGTCGAGACCGTAGTACCGGCCGGTGGCGAGCACTGCGGTCAGCGCCGCGAACCCGGCGATCAGCAGGGCGTCGCACCACCAGCCGGCCGGGCGTACCGGCGCCGGGCGCAGCCTCCGGGGTGTCGTTTCCCGCACCCCGCCACGCTACCGGCCCGCCCGGACGGACGGACCGCGCCTCCGCCTCGGCACTGTGGGGCCGACCACGCGGGGAAGCGTTCCGGGCGGCGAGCCGTCAGACTTGACGCCGTGCGGATCACTTCGGCCCTCGTAGACCCGGCGTTGCTCGACCTGCCCTGGTCGACACCGCTGGAGGAGTGGCCGGCCGAACACCTGGTCGCGCTGCCGCAGGGCATCTCCCGGCACGTGGTGCGCTTCGTACGCCTCGGCGGCTTCGTCTACGCGGTCAAGGAGACCGGCGAGCGGGTGGCCGAGCGGGAGTACGACCTGCTGCGCGCGCTGGAACGGATCGACTTCCCGTCGGTGGAGGCGGTGGCGATCGTCGCCGACCGGCAGTCCGACGCCGGTAAGCCACTCGACCCGGTGCTGATCACCCGGCACCTCCAGTTCTCCCTGCCGTACCGGGCGTTGTTCTCGCACACGCTGCGGCCGGAGACGATGGGCCGTCTGCTGGACGCGCTCGCCGCGCTGCTGGTCCGGATGCACCTGACCGGCTTCTTCTGGGGCGACTGCTCGCTGTCGAACACGCTGTTCCGGCGGGACGCGGGCGCGTTCGCCGCGTACCTGGTCGACGCCGAGACCGGGGCGCTGCGCAGCGCGCTCTCCAACGGCCAGCGTGGTGAGGACCTGGAGATCGCCCGGGTCAACATCTTCGGCGAGGCGCTCGACCTCGCCGCCGCCGGCCTGCTGCACGACTCGATCGACCCGGAGGTGGTCTGCGAGGAGGTCGTGCAGCGGTACGAGCGGCTCTGGCACGAGATCACCTACGAGCAGCAGGTGGAGCGGGACGCCCGACACGACGTCGAGGGGCGCATCCGGCGGCTGAACGAGCTGGGCTTCGACGTGGCCGAGGTGGCCATGTCGACGATCGACAACGGGCGGTACCTGATCCGGCCGAAGGTGGTCGACGCCGGCTACCACCACCGGCGACTGCTCCGGCTCACCGGTCTGGACGCCGAGGAGAACCAGGCCCGCAGGCTGCTGAACGACCTCGACGCGTACCGGGCGGAGAGCGACCTGATCGACGAGCAGCAGGCCGCGCACCGCTGGTTGACCGAGGTGTTCGAGCCGGTGGTCCGCGCCGTGCCCGCGCACCTGCGGCGCAAGTTGGAGCCGCAGGAGCTGTTCGCGCAGATCATCGAGCACAAGTGGCTGCTCTCCGAGGAGGCCGGCCGGGACGTCGGCATGCGGCACGCGGTGCACTCGTTCCTCGGCGACGTGCTGGTGCACCGCCCCGACGAGCAGGCGGTGCTCGGCGTGGAGATCCCGGCGCCCCGCTGACCGGCCGGGTCACTCGACCCAGTCGCCGCCGCGCATCACCCGGACGACCCGCAGGTCGTCGTCGAGCACCACCAGATCGGCGCGCAGGCCGGGCTGGAGGCTGCCGACCTGGTCGGCGAGGCCGATCGCGAGCGCCGGCGTGGTGGACACCATGCGGACCGCGTCGGGCACCGGAACCCCGGCGGCCACCGCGTTGCGCAGCGCCGCGTCCATGGTCAGGGTGCTGCCGGCGATCGCACCGTCCCGGGCCAGCCGGGCCTGTCCGTCGGTCACGGTCACCGCCTGCCCGCCCAACTCGTACTCGCCGTCGGGCATCCCGGCGGCGGCCATCGCGTCGGTGATCAGCGCACAGCGCTCCGGACCGGCGGTGCCGATGGCGAAGGTCAACGTGCCCTGGTGCAGGTGTACCCCGTCGGCGACCAGCTCGCACACCACGTTGGGCGCGGTCAGCAACGCCACCACCGGCCCCGGCTCGCGGTGGTGCACCGGACGCATCCCGTTGAACAGGTGGGTGCCGACGTTCGCCCCGGCCGCCACCGCGGCCACGGTCTGCTCGTACGTCGCGTCGGTGTGTCCGACCGCGGCGACCACGCCGTGCCGGGTGAGCAGCTCGATGGCCTCCAGCGCGCCGGGGCGCTCCGGGGCGAGGGTCACCATCCGGACCGCTCCGTCACCGAGCTTGATCAACTCGTCCAGCTCGTCGGTGGACGGGTCGCGGAGGAACTCCGGGTTCTGCGCACCGCACCGGGCGGCGGACAGGTACGGCCCCTCGAAGTGGATACCGGCCAGCACGCCGTCGCCCACCAGCGGCGCGAACGCGGTGGTGGCCGAGCGCATCAGGTCGAACGGCGCGCTGACCAGGCTGGCGAGCAGACTGGTGGTGCCGTGCCGCAGGTGGAACGCGGCGGCGGCGCGGGCCTGGTCGGCGTCGCCGGTGGTGAACGTGTGCCCACCGCCGCCGTGGGTGTGCATGTCGACGAAACCGGGCACCACCCAGTGGCCGTCCCGGACCGACGGGTACTCGGCGACAGCGCTGATCCGGTCACCCCTGACCTCGACGCAACCCTGCCGGACCACCCCGCTCGGGGTGACCACCTTGCCGTTAACCCGTTCGGTCATCACGTCTCCAACTGGTCGAGGGCGAGCAGGGCGGCACCGAGGCAGCCCGCCTCGTCGCCGAGGGCGGCCGGGACCAGTCGCGGCTCCCGGTGGAACGTCAGCCGGTCCCGCAGCGCCGTACGCAGCGGGTCGAACAGCCCGGCACCGGCCTGGGCGAGCCCACCGCCCAGGACGATCGCCTCCACGTCGAAGAGGGCCTGGCCGGTGGCCAACCCGTCGGCCAGCGCCGCGACCGCCTCCCGCCAGACCCGACTGGCGATCTCCTCACCGGCCGCCGCACGGGCGGCCACCTCGGCGGCGCTCACCATCGTCGGCCGCGTACCCGAGCCGGTGGCGGACCCGCCGTCCGACCCGGCGCGGTCGGTGGTGGCGGCGCTCGATCCAGCTCGGTCGGTGGCGGACCCGCCGGTGGCCGGCGAGCTGGCGGACCCGGCGGCGGTGTTCGGTGCGGTGGTGAGTGCGGCGTAGCGGCGGGCGACGGCGGAGGCGGAGGCGATCGACTCCAGGCAGCCGGCCCGGCCGCAGCCACAGGGCGGGCCGTCCGGGCGGACCAGGATGTGGCCGAGTTCGCCGGCCGCGCCGTGCGCGCCGGTGGCGGCCGATCCGGCGACCACGTGTGCGGCGGCGATGCCGGTGCCGATGGCCACGAACAGCACGTGCCCGGCGTCGCGACCGGCCCCGAGGCGCGCCTCGGCGAGTCCGCCGGCCCGCACGTCGTGCCCGAGCGCCGTGGGCAGGCCGAGCCGTGCCGTGGCCAGCGCCCGCAGGGGTACGTCCCGGAAGCCCACGTTCGCCGACCAGACCGCGACGCCGCGTGCCTCGTCGACGACGCCCGGCACCACGATGCCGAGTGCGGCCGGGGCGAGGCCGTCGGCGCGGGCCTTGTCGGCCAGCCCCTCGGCCACGGCGAGGATCGTGTCGACGACCGCCTCGGCTCCCCGAGCCGCCTCGGTGGGGTGTCGTTCGGCGTGCACCACGGCACCGTCGGGTCGGATCAGCGCGCACTTCATCCCGGTGCCGCCGACGTCGAGTGCGACGACGACCCGCTCGTGTGCTGGGGTCACGTGAGTACCACGGACCTGCTCAGGTGCCGGGGTGCGTCGGGGTCGAGCCCGCGACTGGTGGCCAGGGCGACGGCGAAGCGTTGCGCCAGGATCAGGTCGGCCATCGGGTCCACCGGCGTACGACCGGCGGCCCAGCGGCCCAGCACGGTCCGGACACCGTGGGTGCGGCTGTGCGCGAACGCGGCACCGGTGGCGGCGACGTCCTCGGGCAGCCCGTCGGGCAGCTCGCCGAAGGCCCAGACCAGCCGGCCGGGCGCGGCCACCGAGATCGGGCCGTGCCGGTAGTCCATCGCCGGGTACGCCTCGGCCCAGAAGGTGGCCGCCTCGCGGCACTTGAGCGCCGCTTCCTGGGCCAGCCCGATCGTCCAGCCCCGGCCGAGGAAGGTGACCTGCTCGATCAGGGTCGGGTCGATCGGCAGCGGGGCGCGGACCGCGACCTCCGCGTCGGCGACCAGCGCGGCGATGTTGTCGCCCAGGTGGGCGCGGAGCAGCGCCAGCGCGGTGGTGGGGAAGCGGGTCTGGATCACCGAGCGCTCGTCGGCGAAGGGCATGGTGACGGTGGCGTCGGCGATGTCGACCGCCGGTGACGCGGGGTCGCCCACCAGCACGGTGGTCGGGATCTGCCCGCGTACCGCGGCGAGCAGGTCGAGCACCTCGGTCGTGGTGCCGGAGCGGGTGATCGCCAGCAGCCGGTCGTACCGTCGGCCGGCGGGGAACTCGCTGGCCTGGAAGGCATCGGTCTCGCCGTGCCCGGCGGCCTCCCGGCGGGCCGCGTACGCGGAGGCCATGAACCACGAGGTGCCGCAGCCGACGACGGCGACCCGTTCACCGGTGCGGGGAAGTCGGTCGACCACCGAGGGGGCCAGGTCGGCCGCCCGGCGCCAGCAGTCCGGCTGACTCGTGATCTCTGCGGAAACGTACGCCATGAGAACTCCTCGCTGGCCGGCTCGCTGCGCAGGGGCAGCGTGTCGCGTCGTGCAGCTTCCACCGCGGCGGTGCAGCTTGTCGCGCGGTGCAACTCAGGTGCGCAGTGCGGCTAGCTGCGCGATTAAGCTCGTTAACCGCATCTTTCGAGCGCCATTCTGCTCGAAACGCGGTGGTAATGGCAACCGCAGGGGTGAACGCGCAGCCGGAGGTTTTGCCACATCCTAGTTTCGCGCACTACTGTGCACGCAACCAATCACGGATCGTGCAGTGACGGAGGCTCCGGGGTGGACCGCTACGCGAGATGGAACGCCCTGCTCGAAATGCTGACCGACTCCGGCCGGGTCACCGTCGAGGAGGCCGCCGAGCGCCTGGACGTCTCGCAGGCCACCATCCGCCGCGACTTCGACCAGCTCGCCCAGCAGCAGATGATCACGCGTACCCGGGGTGGTGCGGTCGCCAACGGCGTCTCGTACGACCTGCCGCTGCGCTATAAGACCGCCAAGCACTCCGCCGAGAAGCAGCGCATCGGCACCGCCGCCGCGGCACTGGTGTCGCCGGGCACGGTGGTCGGCCTCAACGGCGGCACCACCAGCACCGAGGTCGCCCGGGCGCTGGCCGTCCGCCCGGATCTCAACACCAACGCCGAGGGCGCGCAGCTGACCGTGGTCACCAACGCCCTGAACATCGCCAACGAGCTGCTGGTCCGGTCCCGGATGAAGGTCGTGGTGGCCGGCGGGGTGGTGCGTCCCAAGTCGTTCGAGCTGGTCGGCCCGCTGGGCGGGGCGCTGCTGCGCGAGGTCACCCTGGACGTGGCGCTGCTCGGCGTGGACGCGATCGATCCGCAGCTCGGTGCCGCCGCCCACCACGAGGGCGAGGCGGCGATGAACAACCTGATGGTGGCCCGGGCCAAGCGGGTGGTGATCATCGCGGACTCGTCCAAGTTGGGCGGTCACGCCTTCGCCCGCATCTGCTCGGTGGACCGGGTCGAGACGCTGGTCACCGACTCGGGTGCGGCACCCGAGGTGGTCGATGCCTTCCGCGTCGCCGGCGTCCACGTCATCTGCGCCTGACCTGCAAGGAAGGGCCCCTTCCTAACGTCTCCGGTATAGCAGGGGACCCCTGCTAACACATCTCCCGGCGTGGCGATGCATACCGGGTATTGCCTTCCGCTGCATACCGCGTATGGTGTCGTCGTCGCCCACACACCAACGGGGGAGGTGCAGCTTGCCAGCTGTCCTGGAAATCGAAGGTCTACGAAAGACGTACCGGAGCCGACGACGTGGCACCCGCAACGCCTTGGACGGCTTCGACATGCGCGTCGAGGCGGGGCAGGTGCACGGCTTCCTCGGCCCCAACGGGTCGGGCAAGACCACCACACTGCGTACGCTGCTCGGCCTGATCCGGCCCGACGGCGGCCGAATGGCGATCCTCGGGCACGAGGTGCCCGCAGCGCTGCCGCAGGTCGCCGGTCAGGTCGGCGCGATCGTGGAGAGCCCGCAGTTCTTCCCGCACTTCAGCGCCAAGGACACCCTGTCGCTGCTGGCCGGCGCCGGTGACGTGCCCGCGCAGCGGGTCGACGAGGTGCTGGAACTCGTCGGCCTGCGCGACCGGGCCGGCGAGCGGGTCAAGACGTACTCGCTCGGCATGAAGCAGCGACTGGCGGTCGCGTCGGCGCTGCTCAAGAACCCACGGCTGCTGATCCTGGACGAGCCGGCCAACGGCCTCGACCCGGGCGGCATCCGGGAGATGCGCACCCTGATGCGCAACCTCTCCGAGTCCGGGATGACGGTGGTGCTGTCCAGCCACATCCTCGGCGAGATCCAGCTCATCTGCGACTCGGTCACCATCATCTCGCTGGGCCGGCGGGTCGCCTTCGGCCCGGTCGACGAGGTGTTGGCGCAGCACTCGTCCGGCGGGGTGCGGGTCCGGCTGGAGGCCGTGACCGACCTGCCGGTCGCCGCCGCCGCGCTGACCCAAGCCGGCGTACGGGTCACCACGAACGAGGATCACCTGATGCTCGCCGGGGTGGACAAGCCGGCCACCGTCACCCGGCTCCTCGCCGAGCAGGGCCTCTACGTCAGCGAACTCGCACCGATCGCGGTGGACCTGGAGAGCGTCTTCCTCGAACTGACCGCCACCGCACCGGTTCCCGGTCAGCACCGGCAGGTCGACCAGTCCGTACGAATGGATGGGGCGGCACCGTCCGCGCCCACCGCAGGAGGTTGGGGCGCGTGAGTCTCTTCCGTACCGAGCTGCGCCGGTTGGCCAAGCGGCGCTTCACCCGCTTCATGACGGCCGGTGGCCTGCTGGTGCTGGCCCTCGTCGTGGTCGGCATGTTCCTCAGCAACCAGAAGATCGACGCCGGCCAGTGGGCCGAGGCCGAACGCGCCGCCGACCGGCAGCACCAGGAGCAGGTCCGCGGGGCCGAGCAGGAACGCGCCGCCTGCGAGCGGGCGAAGACGGCGGGCGAGGAGTTCTGGACGGACGACTGCGCCGACATCAGCGCGCCGGCGCGTGAGGACATCCAGGCGGAGTGGTTCCTGCCCTCGACGTTCGACTTCCGGGACAGCTTCGGCGACATGCTGATCCCGCTCGCCGCGATCCTGGCCCTGATCGGGTTCGTGGTCGGTGCCTCCTTCGTCGGCGCCGAGTGGAGCACCGGCGGGATGATGAACCTGCTGCTCTGGCGACCGAAACGGCTGACCGTGCTGCTGACCAAGCTGGGCGCGCTGCTCACCGGGCTGCTCGCCCTGGCGCTGCCCGCCACGGTGGTCTGGTTCGGCAGCCTGTGGCTGGTCGCCAACCTGCGCGGCAGCACCGCGGAGATGACCTCCGGTGTCTGGCAGTCGTTCCTGCTCACCGGGCTTCGTGGCATCGTGCTGGCGCTGGTGGCGGCGACGGTGGGCTTCGCCCTGGCGTCGCTGGGTCGGCACACGGCGATGGCGCTCGGCGGGGCGATCGGGGTGCTGGTGGTCGGTCAGGTGGCGATCGCCATGCTGCTGAGCATGATCCAGGTGCGCTACCTCGACGCGTGGCTGCTGCCCACCTACGCGTACGCCTGGATGACCAAGAAGGTCGAGCTCCAGGACTGGCGCTCCTGCAACGACTCGTACACCGGCATGTGTGAGCCGGCCACGCTGGACATCACCTGGCAGCACTCGTCGGCGCTGTTCACCGTCGGCATCGTGCTGGTCCTCGGCGGGGCACTCTGGGCGATGCGTCGCCGCGACATCAACTGACCCGACCGACTGCGGACACCACCGCCACCACCGACCCCGGGTCGGTGGTGGCGGTGGTGCGTTCGCGGCGCAGTGCGTCGGATGATGCCCCTGGTTAGGCTGGTGGCCCGGTTGGCGCTGCTCGTGCCGGCCGCCCCTCGCAGAGGAGCCCCATGCAGCCCGCCGACGCCGCTGAGACAGCGGAGACCGGTCCGGACGCCGTCACGGTGCCGCCGCCACGGTCCGCCCCCGAGGTGGAGTCGACCCCAACGCCGCCGGACGTGGATGCCGCCGGCCCGGGTGGACCCGACCCGGACGGCGACGCCGCGCCGGAGGCGGCTGCTCCGCCCCCCGCCGGGCTCGGCGAGCGCGACCGCGAGATCCTCGCCTTCGAACGTCAGTGGTGGCGGCACGCCGGTGCCAAGGAACAGGCCATCCGGGACCGTTTCGGGCTCTCCGCGACCCGCTACTACCAGTTGCTGAACGGATTGCTGGACAATCCGGCCGCGCTGGCCGCCGACCCGGTGCTGGTGGGTCGGCTGGTCCGGTTGCGCGCCTCCCGCGCGCGGAACAGGCGCCGCTGACCGGGGAGAATGTCGGACCGTGCGGCGGGTAGCCGGGGCACGGAGGTGGCGACGATGACCGGAGCCGGCCCGGCGCGACCGAGGCGTACCGCACAGGCGACCTATCCGAGGACGGACGCGGGGCTGCCCGAGGCCGTCTCCGGGGAACGTCGGCGGGGCCCGGCGGTCGGCACCGCGCCGACCATGCGGGTACGCTCCGCGTCCGCTCCGCCACCGGGCCGGACGGTCAACGAGGACCTGGTGTTCCGCTTCGGCCCGCTGGTCGGGGTACTCGACGGGGCGACCGTGCCGGAGGGCTTCGACACCGGCTGCGTACACGGGCCGCAGTGGTACGTCCGGCACCTGGCCGCCCGGCTGGGGCTGGCCGAGGCGACCCGCCCGGCGGCGACGTTGGTGAGCAACCTGGCGGCGGCGATCCTAGCGGTCCGCGCCGACCACGGCGGGCAGTGTGATCTCGACCACCCCGGGACGCCGTCGAGCACGGTGTGTCTGCTGCGCGACGGTGGTGACCAGGTCGACTACCTGGTGCTCTGCGACAGTCCGCTGGTGCTCGACATCGGCGGACGGGTCGGGGTGGTCACCGACGACCGGCTGGCCACCTCGGTGGCCCGCCTGCGTGCCGTCGCCACCGCGCTGCCCGATTCGGCCGACCGGGCGACCCGGTTCCGGCACGCCGTCACCGCACAGCGCGAGCAGATGAACCGTACGCACGGTTACTGGGTCGCCGCCGCCGACCCGGACGCGGCGTACCAGGCGGTGGTCGGCACCCTGCCGTTGCGGGGCCCGGAGGCGCTGCGGCGCGCGGTGCTGCTCAGCGACGGAGCCTCCGCCGCCGTCGAAGAGTTCGGCCTCTTCGACTGGGCCGGCCTGCTGGACGTGGTGTCCACCGGCGGACCGGGCGGGCTCGTCGATCTGGTCCGGGCGGCCGAGCGGGACCACCCCGACCGGCTGCGCCGGCACAAACCGGCCGACGACGCGTCCGCCGTCTACTGCGAGTTCACTCGGTCGGACGACAGCGGAGCGTGAGGTAGGACGAAATCCGGTCCGACCGGTCGAACCCGTCCGCCGGAGGGGTCGGTCGGCGCGGACCGGGTGGACTTGCGGCGCCGGGCGCGGGAGACTGCGGCACGTGACGGGTGCGGTCCGGTTGGAGCCGGTAGACGAGAAGAACCTCGAACCGTTGCTCTCCGTAGCGGCGGCCGAGGCGGAACCGGCCGAGGTGATGCCGCCGGTGGAGGCACCGGCCGGTTGGTCGCACGCGCGGCGGGAGGCGTTCCGGGACTACCACCGGGCCAGCTTCGGCGGGCTCGACGGCCCGACCCGCACCGCCATGTACGCCATCCTCGCCGGCGGTGAGGTGGTCGGCATGATCCGGATGACCCGGCGCGACACGCCGGACACCGTCGAGGTGGGCATGTGGCTGGGCCAGTCCGCCCGAGGTCAGGGCATCGGGCGGGCGGCGCTGTGCGAACTGCTCAACCTCGCGCCGGACGCCGGGGTGCGGACCGTGGTCGCGGACACCACGGCGGACAACCACGGCGCCCTGTACGTGCTGGAGAGGTGCGGCGCGAAACTGCGCGAGGACGGCGACCGGGTGTCCGCCGAGATCTCCCTCGACCCCACCCGCTGACCCCCGTCCCCACCGCCTCGTCGCCCACCCGTCCCCGCCGCTTCGTCGCCCCCGGGGTGGGAGGGGTGGGTCAGCTGCGCTTGTCGGCGTATGCGGCCAGCCAGGCGACCTGGGCGGGGTCGAGGGACGGGCGTACCCGCGAACGGGCGGTGGCGACGTGGTCGGCGGTGACCGTGGCGGCGGTCAGCGACTCGCGCATCGCGGCCAGCGCCGCCTCCCGGACCAGCGCCGCGCAGTCGGCGGCGGAGAAGCCGTCCAGCTCCGCGCCGAGCGAGGGGAGGTCGACGTCCTCGGCGAGCGGCACGTTGCGGGCGGCGGCCCGCAGGATCTCCGCCCGCGCCTCGGCGTCCGGCGGCGGTACGTAGACCAGCCGTTCCAGCCGCCCGGGACGCAGCAGCGCCGGGTCGACCAGGTCCGGCCGGTTCGTCGCGCCGATCACCACCACGTTGCGCAGCGACTCGACGCCGTCCATCTCGGTGAGCAGCGCGGCCACCACCCGGTCGGTGGTGCCGCCGTCGCTGGCCTGGCCGCGTACCGGCGCCAGGGCGTCCACCTCGTCCAGGAACACCAGCGTGGGCGCGGCCTCCCGGGCCCGCCGGAACAGTTCACGGACCGCGCGTTCGCTCTCGCCGACCCACTTGGACAGCAGTTCGGCGCCCTTGACCGAGAGCACGTTCGCCCGACCGGACCCGGCCAGCGCGGTCACCAGGAACGTCTTGCCGCAGCCGGGCGGACCGTAGAGCAGCACGCCACGCGGTGGCTGCACGCCGAGGCGGGCGAACGTGTCCGGGTAGGTCAGCGGCCACAGCACCGACTCGGTCAACGTCTGCTTGACCTCGACCAGGTCACCGACGTCGTCGAGGGTCACCCGGGCCAGTTCGAGGGTGGAGGCGGCCATGGTGGTCGGCCGGACCACCTCCAACGCGGCGGTGAAGTCGGCCATCGCGACGGTCGGGTTCTCCACCGACTTCTGCCGCAGGGCCGCGCGCACGCCGGCCTCCCGCACCAGCGCGGCCAGGTCGGCGGCGACGAACCCGGGGGTACGCCCGGCGACCTCGTCGAGCCGTACGTCCTCGGCGAGCGGGACCGGACGGGTCAGCACGGTGAGCTGTTCCCGACGCAGGGCGGCGTCGGGCAGCGGGACGTCGATCCGTAGCGAGAGCAGGTCCGGGGCGCGCAGCGCCGGATCGACGGCCTCGGAACGGCCGGTGGTGCAGACCACCGCCGATCCGGCCCGGACGATCTCGGCCAGGCACTGCCGGAACACGGTCGCGACCGGGCCGGGACTGTCCGCCGGGGCCAGCGCCTCCACGTCCGAGACCAGCAGCACGGCCGGGCCACCGGCGACCACCTCGGCGGTCACCGACCGGAGCCGGGCCGCGGCCGAGGAGTTGGTCAGCGCCGCGACCTCGGGCGCCCAGAGCTGGTGCACCCGGGCACCGACCTGCGCGGCCACCGCCCGGACCAGCGCGGACTTCCCCGAACCGGCCGGGCCGGCGACGAGTACGCCGAGCGCGACGGTGGTGCCCAGCCGGCCGAGCACCTCGCCGTGGTGGAAGCCCAGGTCCAGCAGTTCGGTCAGCTCCTCGGCCTGCGACCGCAGGCCGGGCAGCTCGTCCACCGAGGGGACGTGTTCCTGGTGCACCTCGGTGTCGGCCCAGACCTCGGCACCGGTCTCCGCGTCGGCGTCGGTGCGCCGGTCACCGCCCACCGTCGTACGCCCACCGGCCGGTCGCCCCAGCCCGGCGGAGACGGCGGTCGCCGACCGGCGGACGTCGGTCTCGCCCCGGGTCTCCGGGCCGTGCTCCCACCCGACCAGGGTGTCCATGGTGACCAGGGCCCCCGGGGTGGGGTCGGCGTCGACGACGCGGAGCAGTGTGCTGGTCCAGGCGTAGCCGACCCGGGTGGAGAGGCTGCGTCGGGCGGCCTCCACCAGCGTGCGCGTCGAGGCGTCCGGCAGGACGTCCTGGGGCAGCAGGGAGACGTCGTCCCCGGCGGTGACCACCTTGCCGAGCAGCGCCAGTCGCAGCATCTCCGGGGAGACCACCGCGACGATCTGGGCCGGGCCGGAGAGCAGCACCCGCCGGGCGGCGGTGACCGGGGCCGCGCTGGCCGTGACCTCCCCGCCGTCGCGGGCACCGAGGTTGCCCAGCGTCAGGTCGTCGGCGTGCAGCAGGCCGGCACCGGATCCCGGCTCGGCCTCGGCGGCGATGCCGGCGGTCACCCGCCGACCGGTCAACCGGACCGGATCACCGGCCCGTAACCCGAGCGCGGTCAGCGCCTCGGGGTGCAGCCGGACGATGCCACGCCGGGCGTCCAGCGCGGCCGGACGCAGACTCGCGATCAGGGTCAACTCGGGTTCGCCCACCCGAGCGACCCTAACCGGCCCGGTCACCCCATGTGCGATCAGCCCGGCGGATGCTCGCCGGTGAGCAGGGACGGGTCACGACGGATCAGCTCGGCCAGCCGGGCCGCCGGGTCCGGCTCCGACACGTCCGGAGTGTCGGACCAACCGGGCGCGGTGCCGGTCGCCAACGGCCAGGCCGGCGGTGGCGTGGCGGGCTGCCCGCTGACCACGACCTCCTGGCCGATCCAGGCCACCCGCAGGTCGTACGCGGTGCCGTCGTGGTCGACCCGGGCGGTGACGCTGGTGCCCGGCCGGGCCGCGACCACGGCGCGCAACGCCTCGGCCACCTCCTCCGCGACCTGCCGCGGGGGCGTTCCGGGTACGCGCTCCGACGCCCCGGCCCAGCCGGGACCCGCGTTACGGCTGTCCGTCCGGCTCACCGCCGCACCGGACGGCACGTCCGGTTCCGGATCGGGCTGGTCGTCGGCCGACGGATCCGTGGACCGGCGGCGCAGCGCCTCCTCGCGCCGACGCATCCGGGCCAGTGTCTCGTCCAGTCCGCCCCTCATCCGCCTCACCCCTTCCCACGAGCGGCCGTGAGCCGGTCGGCTCAGGCCCGCTTGTCCCGGATCGCCCGGTCCAGCGCCCGATCGAGGACGACCAGCAGGGCGTCCCGCACCGAGAGCCGGTCCCGGGCGTCGAACTGCACCAGAGGTACGTGCTCACCGATGGCCAGGGCCCACCGGATCGCGTTGAGGTCGTGCGCCAGATGCCCGTCGAAGGCGTTCACCCCGACCACGAAGGGCAGGCCGGCCCGTTCGAAGAAGTCGATCGCCGGGTAGCAGTCGTCCAGCCGGGCGCTGTCCACCACCACCAGCGCGCCGAGCGCGCCCCGGGCCAGGTCGTCCCACATGAAGCCGAAGCGGGCCTGGCCGGGCGTGCCGAACAGATAGAGCTTCAGGCTGCGGTCGATGGTGACGCAGCCGAAGTCCATCGCCACCGTGGTCGTGGTCTTGTCCGAGCGCTGGCCGGGGTCGTCGACCCCGATGCCGGCGATCGTCATCTCCGCCTCGGTGGTCAGCGGCACGATCTCCGATATGGCGCCCACCGTGGTGGTCTTACCCACTCCGAAGCCCCCGGCTACCAGGATCTTGACCGGGATCGGCGGGGTCCGGCGGTGTGCACCCGTACCACCGGACCCCGCCGGGGGCCGGTACGGCGGTGGCGGGGCCACCGGGGCGGGGGGCGGCGGCGGGGTGGCCCGTCCCACCGACGGGGGGACCGGCGCGGAGCCGCCGTAGCGGGCCGCGGCGCTGTTGGCGGAGAGTGCGCCCTGCGGGGCGACCGGCCAGTCAGGAGATTGCACGAAGTCCATCAATCACTCGCAGGATGACGTCGGGGTCGAGGGCGTCGTCGGCATCGTTGACGTGTACGTCCAGATGGCCGGCGGCCCGCAGGTCGCCCACCAGGACCCGGGTCACACCGAAGTGCAACCGGGTCTTGGCGGAGATCTCGGCGACCGAGATCGGGTCGCCGCAGAGTGCCACGATCGCCTGGAGTTCCGGGGTCAGCCGGGCGGTCACACTGGTCCACGGTTCGGGGCCGGACCGGGCGGTCACCTGGGTCTCCAGGCCGATCGACGGGTCCGCGCCGGCCACCCGCCCGGCCGTGAGCACGAACGGGCGGAGTCCGGTCGGACCGGCCGCCTCGGGTTCCGATCCGACCGCCGCCGGTGCGTCCGCCGGTCCGGCGTCACCGGCCGGGGCGGGCTCGCGCAGGTAGGGCCGGATCCGGAACACCGGCTCCGGTTCCGCACCGGCGGCGTCGGGATTCATTGCTGAACGGAGTTCTTGAGTTCGGCGATCAGGCGCGGGGTGAGCGCGCTTCCGGCCCGACCGGCGAAGAGGGTCATCTCGTACGCGACGGTGCCGAGGTTGGCCGACCGGTCGGCGACCACACCGAGCACCGAGCCGCTGCTGATCGCGCTGATCAGCAGGTAACCCTCGGCCATGTCCACCACGACCCGGTTCAGCCCGCCCAGCGCATACCAGCTCGCGGCGCCGCCGGCCAGGCTGGTCATGCCGGAGACCACTGCGGCGAGCCGCTCCGCGTTGGACCGGTCCTTGATCGCGGACATGGCCATCAGCAACCCGTCGGACGAGACGGCGATCGCCTCCAGCACCCCTGCCGTGCTCGAGGTGAAGGTGTCCAGAAGCCAGTTGAACGTGCGGGCCTCGGGGCTGAGGTCGCCGGCCGGGTGACTCTGGTGGTCGAGGTTCTCGTGTACGTGCGGGCTGGTCAAAGTGGCGTTCCTTCGTCGTCGCTGCGGTCGGGACGGACATCGCGCAGAGCCCGGGCGACGCCGGTCTCGAACGCGTTGATGAGATCGCGGACCTCGGCCGGGTCACCGGGGTTCTGCGCCATCGTCTGGCGGGGCGTGGTGGCGATCAGGTTTGCGCCCGGCACCCGGCGGCTCAGTTGGGTGGGTGCACCGGAGGGCGCGGGCTCGACTGGCTGCGGGAGCGCCGCCGCCCGGCTCTGCTCGGCCCGGCGTACGCCCGACTCGAACTGCTCGACGAGGGCGCGGGCGGCGACCGGATCGGCGCCGGTGGCGTCCACCGGACCCACCCGGGGTGCACTTCTGGACAGGCTGGCACCGGGCACCCGCTGCCGGATGCCGGGCAACGGGCCGCTCGGTGCAGGCGGTGCAGGCGGGGTGGGCGGGGTGGGTGGCGGCCCCTGTGCCGGCGCGGTCCCGGCGGGTGCTGCGGGGGCGCCGACGGCCGGACGGTCCGGCGTGACGGTGTGGTCCGGCGTGAGCGCGTGGTCGGGCGTGACGGTGTGGTCCGGCGTCACGGTGCCCGGAGCGGTGGCGAAGGCGTCCCAGGACGCACCCAGCTCCATGCTCTCGGTGGCCCGGCTGAGCAGCTTCTGGTCGAAGCCGGGCAGCGCGGCGGCCTCGACCGGTGGCCGGACCGGACCGCCGACCCCGACCGGCACCGGTTCGGCCTGGGCCGGGCCCTCCAGCGCCGGCACGGGCGGCGGGGTGCCCGGGTCCGGCTGGTGCCGGGCCGGCAGCGCGACGGGCACGCTGGCCCGGGCGGTGGGGATCACGCCGCCGGTGCCGAAGACCAGCGACGCCCGGGGGATCAGCACGGTGGCGGTGACGCCGCCGCCCGGCGTCGCGGACAGGCCGACGCCCCAGCCGTGCCGGCGGGCCAGCCGACCCACCACGAAGAGTCCCAGCACCTCGGTCGGCGCGAGGTCGAGCCGTTCCCGGCGGGTGAGCCGGACGTTCTCGTCGGCCAGCCGTGCCTCGGTCATGCCGATCCCGTGGTCGACCACGGTCAGCCGGGCGCCGTCCTCGGTGATCTCGCCGCCGACCACCACGCGGGTGTGCGGCGGGGAGAAGACCGTGGCGTTCTCCATCAACTCGGCCAACGCCAGCACCAGGTCACCGATGATCGCCGGAGCCGCCGACACCTCGGCCGGGACCGCGACGTCGACCCGGGTGTAGTCCTCGATCTCACCGAGGGCGAGGCGGACCGCGTCGGCCAGCGGGACCGGCGCGACGTGGGTGACGTCGCCCGTGGCGCCGGAGAGCACCACCAGGTTGCCGGCGTTGCGCCGTAGCCGGCTGGAGATGTGGTCGAGGCGGTACAGGCTCTCCAGCCGTCCCGGGTCGGCCTCCTGCTGTTCCAGCCGGTCGATCAGCGCGATCTGCCGGCCGACCAGGTTCTGCGTACGCCGGCCGACGTGCCCGAACATCTGGGCCACGTTGCGCCGGCTGGCGACCTGCCGCTCCACCAACTGGGCGGCGGTGCTCTGCACCCGCTCGAAGGCGCGGGCCAGGTCACCGATCTCGTCCCGGGCGCGTACGTCGACCCGGTCGAGCCGGATCGGCTGGGCGTTGTCGGTCTCGTCGTCGGCGACCCGCACCAGTTCGGACTCGGCGACCCGGGCGACCCGGTCGGCGGAGCGGGTGAGTCGGGTCAGCGGCCGGGCGACGGTCCGGCCGATGGCCAGGGCGAGCAACACCACCACGACCAGGATCAGCAGCACCAGGGCGGTCACCCAGTACGCCTCGGCGAGGGCGGTCTGCCGGTCCGCCCGGACCTCGGCGGTCACGTCGGCGACCAGCTTCTTCTCCACGAACTGACCGAGGGTGATCAGTGAGGAGATGGTCGGGTAGAGGACCTCGACGGGCGTCTGCGACACCGCGCCCACCGGGTCCAGCGAGCTCTGGTCCAGGAAGCCGGGCCCGGTCCGGGCGTCCAGGGCGGCCTGCTCGATGTCCATCAGGGCCAGTTGCTCGGGCGTGATCAGGCCCAGCAACTGGGTGGTCTGCGACTGGAGGGTGGCCATGTTGGCCACGAAGACGGTGGCGAGCTGCGGGCTGGGCCTGGCCGCGACGAGTACCAGCAGGGCGGCGCCGCTGCCGAGCCCCTCGCTCTTGCGCAGGATCCCGTCCAGCGCCAGCACCTGCCGCCCGGCCGAGGTCCGGGTGTCCACGTCGTACGGCAGGCGCAACGAGTCGATCAGTCTGATGTGCACCGGCCCGTACGCGCCGATGACCTGGTCCGGGCTGGCCTGTCCGGCCAGCGTCGCGGTGCGTACCTGGGCGAGTTGCCGGACCCCGTCGAGCGCGGTCGTCACCTCCGGGGACAGTTCGTCGCCCAACTCGGTGCGCAGGTCGACGATCAGGTCGTCGACCTCCGCGATCTCCTGCACCAGGTCGGTGCGCTCGACCTGCCGCAGCAGCAGGCCGATGGCGAGCATCCGCTCCCGCTGGAGGTGTTGCAGCAGGGTGCCGACCCGGCTGGCGACCCTGACGGTGCTTTCGATGTCGCCGGCCCGCTGGGCGACCCCGGCGCGTTCCCACACCACCGGCAGCGTCAGCCCGAGCATGCAGAGCAGGGGGATGAGCACCAACAGGGCGAGTTTGCCCCGGATCCGGAGCCTATCGAGCAGCATCGAAGGGCCTCCACCGATCCGGGTCGTGGCCGTGCCCGACCGGCTGGAGCGCCCGGTCGCCCGGCGTACGGGTGGGCTCCCACGGGCTGTCGGCGGGCTGCTCCGGGTCGCCGGCTTCGGCGTCGGTGCCCTGCGGCCGGCCGGTGTTGTCTCTCGGGCGAGACAACCACCCGCTCACCGCCAGGGCGATCAGCAGCAGTCCGGCGACGCCGCCCGCGACCATGGTCAGCAGGTCGTCCCGGTCGAGCTGGTCGATCCGCTCCACCAGCAGCCGGTCGATCTCGTCGAGCAGGATCGGCTGGAGCTGCGTGGCGGCCCGCTGGGCGTCGTCCCGCGCGCTGGTCAGCCGGACCAGGTTGACGGTGCCGGTCCGGTTGTCCGGCTGGGAGTGGACCGCCATCGCCTCGGCCGCCCGCTGGTAGGCGTCGAACGGCGTCAGCACGCTCGCGCCCAGGTCGGCGCTGGCCGAGCTGTCCACCACCGCGCGCAGGTTGTTGACCAGGTCGTTGGCGGGTTGCAGCGCGGCGAGCCGCAGGGTGGCCAGCTCGCTGAGGGTGCGCACCCGGTCGCTGGCGGGCCGCTGCTGGGCCAGGACCGCGATGTCGACGAGCCGCCCGGCGGCCACCGTCGCCTCCGGCATCTCCTCGCCGACGCCGTCCTGGAGGAAGTACGAGGCGGCACCGGAGTCCCGGATCAGACCGGAGGTCTCGCGTACCTTGCCGTGCAGGGCCAGCAGCAGGTCGGTGACCTCCCGGTAGGCGCTGTACGCCGCCTCCGGGTCGAGCGAACGCTCGGGCAGCGCCTCCAGCTTGGCCCGGATCCCGGCCCACCGTTCGCTGGTGCTCAGCTCGCCACCGATGCGGGCGTCGACGGCGGCGGCCCGCTCGACGGCCTGCTGGAGGCTCTCCCGAGGCGGTTGGCGGTCGGCCACGGCGGCGCTCTGCGCGTCCACCAGCGCCTCGGTCACCGGTCCGAGGGCGCGCAGGTACTCCACGCCCAGTCGCTCCTGCTTCAGGGCCTCGCGGTCGGCGTCGATGTACTGGTGGGCCCGTACGACGAGGAACGCCACCGGCAGCAGCAGCGCGGTGGCGAGTAGCAGCGGCAACATGCGGCCCGGTGTCCGGGGCCGGCGACGGACCCGCGAAGCGGGAACGGTCATGGTTTCTCCTCCGGGTGGCGCAGTGGTCGGGGGATGGCGTCAAGGAGCCGGTCCCGTGCGCCGGACCGGAAAACTAATCGAACGGGGACTGTCTGTATGGGTCTCTCCGGGTCAGGTTTGCGTCACTTCGAGCGATGTGACGGAGGATTAACTGATTGACTACGGTGGGTGGCTCTTTCCGTGGAGATACGTCGTAGTTACGCGTAGTTTCCAGTGAAAGGCATTAATTTCCATGATGCGAAGTCATCCCAAAGGTTCGCTGCGGAGGATGTGCGGTCGACCCCTTGCGGATGACGATCGGCCGAGTAGGACGGACGTACGGCGGATCTCAGCTACCACTCAGGTTGCGGGCCGTACCGTGTGCCGCATGAGATCGCCGTTCTCGGCCGCACGGATTCGTCGTGCCCTACCCACCGGCCGCCGGTCCGTCGCCGCGTCAGTGGCCGTCGCCCTGCTGGCGGCGGTCGTCGTCTGGGCGGTGTGGCCGGACCGGCCGAGCTTCCGGACCGAGTCCGCGATGCTCACCGTGCGATCCGGGCCGAACGGCGACGAGCCCGTCGACCTGGACACCACGCTGTATCTGCCGCGCGAGGCCGCCGCCGACCGGAAGGTGCCGGCGGTGCTGCTCGCGCATGGGTTCGGCGGCACCAAGAACTCGGTCCGCACCGACGCCGAGGACCTGGCCGACCGGGGCTACGCGGTGTTGACCTGGACCGCCCGGGGCTTCGGCCGCAGCGGTGGCCAGATCCACCTGGACAGCCCCGACCACGAGGTCCGCGACGCGCAACGACTGCTGGACTGGCTGGCCGAGCGTCCGGAGATCCGGACCGACGCGACCGGCGACCCCCGCGTCGGCGTGGTCGGCGGCTCCTACGGCGGCGCTCTGGCGCTGCTGCTCGCCGCCCAGGACCAGCGGGTGGACGCGATCGTCCCGATGATCACCTGGAACGACCTGTCCCGCTCCTTCCTGCCGGAGAGCACCGGTGGGGAACCGACCGGCGGGGTGTTCAAGTCCGGCTGGGCCGGCATCTTCTTCGGTGGCGGCGGCGCCACCGGCTCCGGGCCGGCCGGGATCTCCGGCACCGGCGAAGAGTCGCCGGAGGGCGCGCCGGACGCCGGGCCACCCAGTCCCGCGCCGGGCCAGGGGCCGGGCACCGCACCGGGCGAACCGGCCGCCGGTGGCCTGCCCGATCCCTCCTGCGGCCGGTTCGCCGCCGACGTCTGCGCCGCGTACCTGCGCATCGCCGCCACCGGTCAGGCCGACCAGGCCGCCGTCGACCTGCTGCGCCGCTCCAGCCCGGCCGGCGTGCTGGACCGGATCGAGGCACCCACCCTGCTGGTCCAGGGCGCGGCGGACACCCTCTTCCCGCTCGGTGAGGCCGACGCCAACGCCCGGGGCATCGCCGCCAACGGCACCCCGGTGCGGGTCGCCTGGTTCACCGGCGGCCACGACGGCGGCTCCGGACCGCAGACCGACTCCGACCGGGTGAAGTTCCTGACCGCGCAGTGGCTCGACCACTACGTCGCGGGAACCGGGGACGCGCCCGGCGACACCTTCACCTTCTCCCGGATCGCCGGCTTCGACGCGATGGACCGGGGGCTGGTCGCCACCGGCTACCGCACCGAGGACTACCCCGGTCTCGGCGGCGACTCCCGCCGCGAGGTGACCGTGGCCGGGCCGCCCCAACCGGTGGCCAACCCGCCCGGCGGCAACCCCGCCGCGATCTCCTCGGTGCCCTTCGCCGGCTCGTTGAGCTCCCTGCTCAGCGGGGTGGCTGGCGACATACCCGGGCAGCACGCCCGGTTCGAGTCCGAGCCGCTGACCGAGGCGGTCGACATCGTCGGCTCGCCCACCGTGTCGCTGCGGGCCGCGTCGAGCAGCGGCGAGGCGGTCCTCTTCGCCAAGCTCTACGTCGTCGACCCGGAGGGGGGCGCCACCCTGCCCAGCGGGCTGATCGCGCCGATCCGGCTCACCGGCCTGCCGGCCACCGTCGACGCCGCCGAGCCGGTCACCGTGACCCTGCCGGCGATCGTGCACCGGGTGGAGGCCGGGCACCGGCTCCGGCTGGTGGTGGCCACCTCGGACCAGGCGTACACCACCCCGATCGAGCCGGCCGTGTACACGGTCGCGGTCGGTGAGACGCCGGTCAGCCTGCCGACGGTCGACAGCGACCCGATCCCCACCGAGGCGGCGCTCTGGCGCTGGGTGCTGGTCGGGCTGATCGCCGCGATCGTGATCGGGCTCGTCGTGCTGGTGGCCGTGCTGCGCCTGCGGCACCGCCGCCAGGACACCTCGATCCATCCCGAGTACGCGGACACCCCGTTGGCCGTGCGCCATCTGCGCAAGGAGTACGCCGACGGTTTCGTGGCCGTCTCCGAGGTGGACTTCGAGGTGCACCCCGGTCAGGTGGTCGGCCTGCTCGGGCCCAACGGCGCCGGCAAGACCACCACCCTGCGGGTGCTGATGGGGCTGACCCAGCCGACGGCCGGGGAGATCTATGTCTTCGGGCACCGGCTGGTGCCGGGCTCGCCGGTGCTCTCCCGGATCGGCGCGCTCGTCGAGGGGCCCGGGTTCCTGCCGCACCTGTCCGGCCTGGAGAATCTCAAGGCGTACTGGCGGGCGACCGGACGGCCGGAGGCCGACGCGCACTTCGAGCAGGCGCTGGAGATCGCCGGGCTGGGCTCGTCGGTGCACCGGCGGGTCCGCAAGTACAGCCACGGCATGCGGCAACGGCTGGCCATCGCCCAGGCCATGCTCGGCCTGCCCGAGCTGCTGGTGCTCGACGAGCCGACCGACGGGTTGGACCCGCCGCAGATCGCCGAGATGCGTCGGGTGCTCCAGCGGTACGCCACCGACGGTCGCGCGGTGCTGGTCTCCAGTCACCTGCTCGCCGAGGTCGAGCAGACCTGCACGCACGCCGTGGTGGTCAACAAGGGCCGGATCGTGGCCTCCGGGCCGGTGGAGGACATCGTCGGCGACTCGCCGAGCGTGCTGTTCGAGGTGAGCGACCCGACCGCGGCCCGGGACGTGCTCAACGACCTCGGCGGCGTACGGGTGCTGGACGACGCCGACGGGCACCTGGTGGTGGACACCAACGGCACCGCCCGTAGCGAGGTGGTCGCCGAGCTGGTGCGGGCCGGTATCGGGGTGGACCGGGTGGTGCCCCGGCGCCGCCTGGAGGACGCGTTCCTCGCCCTGGTGGGCGAGAACTCTCGGGGAAGCGGGGACCGGTGATGGCGGGATCGACCGTGCAGCCGACGCGGGAGGAGTCCGGGGTGGCTCCGTCGGGAGCCGCCGCCGGCTACCGGCCGTCGAGGACGCTGCCGTTCGGGGCCGAGTTCCGCCGACAGGCGGCGCGGCGGCGTACCCAGTTGGCGCTCGGCTTCATGGTGCTGCTGCCGTTGATCATCCTGATCGCGTTCCAGTTCGACTCGGGTGACGACGACAGCGGCCGGGGCGAGTTCGGCAGCCTGGTCTCGTTCGCCACCTCCGGCGGGCTGAACTTCACCCTGTTCACCATCTTCGTCTCCGCCTCGTTCCTGCTGGTCGTGGTGGTGGCGCTGTTCTGTGGTGACACGGTGGCCAGCGAGGCGAGCTGGGGCAGCCTGCGCTACCTGTTGGCGGTGCCGGTGCCCCGGGCCCGGCTGCTGACCGTGAAGCTGCTGGTGGCGCTCGCGTACTCGGCGTTCGCGCTGGTGCTGCTCGCCGGCACGGCCCTGCTGATCGGCACCCTCCGGTACGGCTGGTCACCGCTGCGCAGCACGGTCGCCGCGCAGCTCGAACCCGGCGAGGGGCTGCTCCGCCTGCTCGCGGTGCTCGGCTATCTGGCGGTGGTGCTGCTGGTCGTCGCCGGTCTGGCGTTCCTGCTCTCGGTGGTCACCGACGCCGCACTGGGCGCGGTGGGCGGTGCGGTGCTGCTGTGGATCCTCTCCAGCATCCTGGACCAGATCACCGCGCTCGGCGCGATCCGGTCGTTCCTGCCGACCCACTACAGCACCGCATGGCTGGGGTTGCTCTCCACGCCGGTGCAGACGGACGACATCGTCCGGGGCGCCATCTCGGCGATCTGCTACGCCACCCTCTTCTGGGGACTCGCCTTCTGGCGCTTCACCCGCAAGGACATCACCAGCTGAGTGCGGCGTCGACGCCGCCGTCCGTCCGGTCGGCGGGCGTCGGCGTCGAGGCGGTTCGTTCCTTCCAGGCGCTGACTCCGATCCGGCCGGTGTTGCCGAGGTCGATCGGCCCCTCCATGTCGAGGTCCTGCCCCGGCTGGCCCTCGCCCGCCGCGATCTCCACCCGCGCCGCGTCGGTGGCGACCACGGTCGGGTCGTCGACCAGGTTGCGCCAGATCACGGCCGCTCCGGCCGCGTCGCCCGGTGCCAGCACCAGTGGCCGGGGTGGGTCGTCGAAGCCCGAGGCGATCCCTGCCGCGCCGGGGACCACCCGGACGGTGATCGGTACCCCCTCGCCGTCGTAGAGCCGCAGCGCCGGGTAGCCGTGCAGCCGGTACGGCTGGTCGCCGCAGTTGACCAGCTCCACGCCCATCGCCCGGAGCCCCATGGCCGCGTTGACACCGAGGTAGCGGATCAGTACGCCTGATTCGGGACAGACCTCCGGTCCGTCCGGGCCGGCCGTGGTCGGGCTCGTGGCCGGGTCGGCCTGCTCCGTCGGTCCGTCACCCGGGACGTTGCCGGACGCGTCGGTCGGTGCGCAGCCGGCGAGCAGCGCGAAGGCGGTCAGCAGCGCGACGAGCCGAGGACGCCGGTAGGCCCGGCCTCCGTCGCCGCGTCTCGTGGTCGTATCCGGCATCGATCCCCCGTGGATTTCTCGCATCCGCTCATCGTCGCATCACGGTCCTCGATCGTTCGGCGGGCAGGCGGGCAGGCGGGCAGGCGGGCAGGCGGGGTGGCGAGGCGGGCGCTTCGGGACGGCTTCCCGGCCGGTCGGGGACCGCCCCGCGTACCGGCTGGTGGGACGACGGTGGCCGCTTCCGGACCCGGGTGGGTGCGCGGCCCCGGATCGGATGACCGCGACTTGTTGCCGTCAGATGTCCACGGTGTACAGGGAGACTTACGGAGGGTGACCAAAAGGATCATCGTCGCGGGGGTTTCTTTGGGAGTCCCAGTCGCTACCATCGATGTGGGAGCGTTCCCAAAGGAAGAGATTGCATCGACAAACATTTATCAGTCCCGCATTCTGGTTGCCCTCGTCCATCCACAATGGAGGTTCCGGAATGCGTACTGACCGGTTCGGCGGGCCGGCCCTGTCCCTGTTCCGCATGGTCATCGGCCTGCTGTTTCTCTGCCACGGGTTGTCGTCCCTGTTCGGCGTCTTCGGCGGCGCCCGGGGGAGCGGCGAACCCGTCCCGCTCGGCACCTGGCCGGGCTGGTGGGCCGCGCTGATCCAGGCCGTCTGCGGTGCCCTGGTGCTCGTCGGCCTCTTCACCCGACCGGCGGCACTGGTGGCGTCGGGCTCGATGGCCTACGCCTACTTCGTCGTCCACCAGCCCGAGGCGCTGCTGCCGCTGCGCAACCACGGCGAGTTGTCCGTGCTGTTCTGCTGGTCGTTCCTGCTGATCGCGGTGCTCGGTCCGGGTAGCTGGGCGGTGGACAACCTGCTGCGCCAGCGCAACGGGGCCGCCCTGGACGTGAAGGCGGCCGAACGCAGGTCCGTACCGGCCTGATCCGGCTGGTGCGGCGACCAGGCCGACGCTCGTGCGCGACCCTGGACCGGGTTTCCTCCGGCACCGCCGGAGCCCCTCCGGTCCAGGGTCGTCGCGGTCTGGCAGGCGATGGCGGCGGTGAGGAATCGCTCACAGGCTGAGATCGAACGCTGACGAGCGCGCCGTGATTGCCTAGACTCGGCGGCACAACTGAATACCTCATCCAGAGGGGCTGAGGGATACGGCCCGACGACGCCCCGGCAACCACCCCGCGCGCTCATCGCTGAGCGTCCCGTGGGGCAGGTGCCAATTCCGTCCCCGCCGCAGGGTGCGATGTGGGGGAAGATGAGAGGACTCGGACATGACGTCGGCGCTCGCCCCTACCGGGATCGACACCACCACCAGCCCCGCCCGCGCCCTGGTCTGCCGCGCCTGTTCCGCCCGCTATCCGCTGGCCGCGCAGCATGCCTGTTACGAGTGTTTCGGCCCGCTGGAGGTCGACTACGACCCGGCGGCCCTCGCCAGCGTGACCCGCGAGCAGATCGAGGCGGGCCCGCAGAACATCTGGCGCTACGCGGCGCTGCTCCCCGCCGGCCAGGACCCGGCCACCCGGGTCACCCTGGACCCCGGTTTCACGCCGTTGGTCGCCGCCGATCAGCTCGCGGCCGAGCTGGGCATCACCGGTCCGCTCTGGATCAAGGACGACAGCGCCAACCCCACCCACTCGTTCAAGGACCGGGTCGTCTCGGTCGCGCTGACCGCCGCCCGGGCACTCGGCTTCTCCCGGTTCGCCTGCGCCTCCACCGGCAACCTGGCCAACTCCGTCGCCGCCCACGCGGCCCGGGCCGGCACCCCGTCGGTGGTCTTCATCCCCAGCGACCTGGAGCAGGGCAAGGTCGTGACCACCGCCGTCTACGGTGGTGAACTGGTCGCCATCGACGGCTCGTACGACGACGTGAACCGGCTCTGCGGCGAGCTGGTGGAGACCGACGAATTCGAGGACACCGCCTTCGTCAACGTCAACGTCCGGCCGTACTACGCCGAGGGCTCCAAGACGCTCGGCTACGAGGTCGCCGAGCAGCTCGGCTGGCGGATCCCGGCCCAGGTGGTCATCCCGATGGCCTCCGGCGAACTGCTCACCAAGGTCGACAAGGCGTTCAGCGAGCTGGTCGAGATCGGCCTGGTCGAGGCACCGGCCGGCGGGTGGAAGGTCTTCGGCGCCCAGTCGGCCGGCTGCAACCCGATCGCCACCGCCCTGCACGGCGGCGGCGACACCATCACCCCGGTCAAGCCGACCGGGATCGCCAAGTCGCTCAACATCGGTGACCCGGCCGCCGGCCTCTACGCCCTGGAGGCGGTGCGCCGTACCGGTGGCTGGATGGACTACGCCGACGACGACGAGATCCGGGCCGCCGTGCGGCTGCTGGCGCGTACCACCGGGGTCTTCGCCGAGACGGCCGGCGGGGTGACCGTCGCGGTGCTGCGCAAGCTGGTCGAGTCCGGAAAGCTGGACCCGACCGCCGAGACGGTGGTCTACAACACCGGCGAGGGGCTCAAGACGCTCGACGCCGTCGCGGGCGAGGTCGGGCCGACCCACCGGATCAAGCCGTCGCTGCGGGCCGCCCGCGACGCCGGACTGCTCGGCTGAGGCACACCGCGAGCCCGTCGACCGGGCGGCATGTTGCACGCCGACCGATCCGCCGGGTAACGGGCTTTTAGCGGTGAGTGCCGAAAACACGCCGTCGAGTACTTGACGGCAGGAACCGGGCGGCGCAAGATGCTTCGTGCGGGAGGGCGTTTCGCCGTAGACTTTCAGTCTTTACGACCCAGCGCCGGAGGCGTTGTGCGATCGTCCCTCCCGACCAAGCTCTCCGAAGGGGCCGGCGAATAATCGCTGGCCCCTTCGTTCGTCGTCGCGCAGGCTGCGGACATGGCCATCACCATCACCTCCTTCGGTGCCGACGACGAGTCGGCCATCGAGCAGGCGTTCCAGGTCGGCGCCGACTACAGCGCCACCGACCTGCCGGACTATCCCCCGTTCAGCCGGCAGCGGTTCGCCTCGCTGTTCCACCAGCCGATGCCGGGCACCGAGACCCTCGCCCTGCTGGCCCACGTCGACGGTGTGCCCGCCGGCTACCTGCTGCTCGACCTGCCGCAGCTCGACAACACCGAGAACGCCTCCGCCGAACTCGTCGTACATCCGGACCATCGCCGCCGGGGAGTCGGCCGGGCGCTGTTCGAGCGCGGCCTGCACCTGCTGCGTGAGCGCGGACGCAAACGGGTCAGCGCGATGAGCCGGGCGCACCTGCGCGACGAGCCCGACCGGCCTGGCCCGGCCACCCGGTTCGCCGCCACCGTCGGCGCGGTCGACGCCCTGGCCGACGTACGGCGGCGACTGCACGTCGCCGAGCTGGACCAGACCGCCCTGGACACGTTGCTCGCCGACGCCCGGTCCCGGGCCACCGACTACGAGGTGCTGTTCTGGCGCGGGAACACGCCAGACGATCTGATCGCCGACGTGGCGTACCTGGACGGGCGGCTGCTGGCCGACGCGCCAATGGGTGACCTGGCGTGGGAGCCCGAGCAGGTCGACGCGGAGCGGGTACGCGGCACCGAGCGGGCGCTCGAAGCGCGCGGCAAGCGGCGCTACCACGCGGGCGTACGGCACCGGGAGTCCGGTCGACTGGTCGCCTGGACTCTGCTCGACATGTCACCGACCGCCGACTGGCACGCCTTCCAACAGATCACCATCGTCGACCCGGAGCACCGAGGTCGCCGCCTCGGCCTGCTCACGAAGATCGAGAACCTTCGTCACCTGCTCGCCCACGAGCCCGCCGTCCAGGTGATCGACACCTTCAACGCGGACAGCAACGACCACATGATCACGATCAACGAGCAGCTCGGTTTCCGGGTGATGGACCGGTGGAGCAACTGGCAGCTCGACGTCTGAGGTGTGACACGCCCCTACTGATCCCGGGGCTTCCTGTTGCATGATGGCGGGCATGACGGAGACCCCGCACCCCCTCTACGACAGGCACGCCGACACCCTCGACCGCGCGCTGACCGCGATCACGGAGCGCGGGTACTGGTCCGCCTATCCGGAATCACCCAGCCCCCGGGTGTACGGCGAGACCGCGGCTGCCGACGGCAAGGCCGCCTTCGAGGCGTACCTGGGTGGAGACTTCCCGCTCGACCAGCCGGGCGACGGCGACCGGGTCGCGACCGAGACCAGCCCGTTCGGCGTCCCGCTTGACGTCCGCTACCCGCACGCCACCGCCGACCAGCTCGTCACCGCCGCGTCCGCGGCGCTGCCCGCGTGGCGGGACGCCGGTCCGCAGGTGCGGGTCGGTGTCTGCCTGGAGATCCTCGCCCGGCTGCACGAGCACGTCTTCGAACTGGCCAACGCCGTGCAGTTCACCAGCGGACAGGCGTTCGTGATGGCCTTCCAGGCCGGCGGCGCGCACGCGCTCGACCGGGCGCTGGAGGCCGTCGCCTACGCGTACGCGGAGATGACCCGGCACCCCGGGACCGCCGCCTGGGAGAAGGCCGCCGGCAAGGGCGACCCGCTGCGGATGACCAAGACGTTCCACGTGGTGCCGCGCGGCGTCGCCCTGGTCGTCGGCTGCAACACGTTCCCGACCTGGAACTCGTACCCCGGACTGTTCGCGTCCCTGGTCACCGGCAATCCGGTGGTGGTCAAGCCGCACCCGCGCGCGGTACTCCCGCTGGCCGTGACGGTCCGCTACGCCCGGGAGGTGCTCGCCGAGGCCGGTTTCGACCCGAACCTGGTCCTGCTCGCCCCCGAGGCGCCCGGCGAGAAGCTGGCCTCCACCCTGGCCCTGCACCCGGCCGTCAAGATCGTCGACTTCACCGGTTCCACCGAGTACGGCGACTGGCTGGAGGCCAACGCCCGCCAGGCGGCGGTCTACACCGAGAAGGCCGGGCTCAACACCGTCGTGGTCGACTCCACCGACGACTTCGCCGGCATGTGCCGCAACCTCGGCTTCACCCTGACGCTCTACAGCGGCCAGATGTGCACCACCTCGCAGAACATCCTTATCCCCCGCGACGGCATCGACACCGACCAGGGACACAAGAGCTTCGACGAGGTGGCCGCCGGAATCGCCGCCGCCGTCGGCAAGCTCACCGCCGACCCGGCGCGCGGGGTCGAGCTGACCGGCGCCATCGTCAACGACGGCGTCCTGGACCGCCTCGACGAGGTCACCAAGGTCGGTACGCCGGTGCTGGAGTCGCGTACCGTCACGCACCCGTCGTTCCCGGACGCGGTGGTCCGTACGCCGACGGTCGTCAAGCTCGACGCGAGCGAGACGGCGACCTACTCGCGGGAGTGGTTCGGACCCATCTCCTTCGCCATCGCCACCGACTCCACCGCGCACAGCCTCGACATCCTCCGCGCGACGGTGGGGGAGAAGGGCGCGCTCACCGCCGCCGTGTACTCCACCGACGAGGCGGTGCTGGACGCCGCCGAGAACACCGCGATCGAGGTCGGGGTGCACCTGTCCGGCAACCTCACCGGCGGCGTGTTCGTGAACCAGTCGGCGGCGTTCTCCGACTTCCACGGCAGCGGGGCGAACGCGGCGGCGAACTCGGCGCTCACCGACGGCGCGTACGTCGCCAACCGCTTCCGCATCGTGCAGAGCCGGCGGCACGCCTAAGGGGGGTGTGTGCTTCTGCTTGCGGTGGGGGGTTCCGGGTGCTTGCGGTGGGGGGTTCCGGGTGCTTGCGGTGGGGGGTTCCGGGGCAGCCCGACCCGCTCCGGGCGGTCAGGCTTGATCCCTGCGCGGGTCGGGCTGCCCCGGAACCCCGGTGAGTCACCGTCAGAGCATGAGCTGAGCTGATCGGCTGACGGGTCAGGGTTGTCGTTCGCGTCTTGCGGTGGCCCAGGACCCCGGTCCTGCTCAGGCTCGGGCTGGGCTCGGGCTGGGCTCGGCTTGGGCTTGGCTTAGCTGGGCTCGGCTTGGCTGGGCCGGCTCGGCTCGGTTTGCTCGGCTCGGCTCTGCTGGGCCGAGTCGGTCGGGGCGAGCCGAGTCGGTCGGGTGGGCTGGGTCTCGGGCCGGGCCGGGTCGGGGAGGGCTGGGGCGGGGTGCTGGGGGACGGTGCTGGCGGTACTCCAGCCTGCCGCCTTTGCTCTGCTTCACTCCACGCAACACTTCCGGGAAAACGTGCTGGTTCTGGGCAATTGTCAGGGCATTGCCAGTGCGTTATCTGGCAGGAGGAACGAATCGCCCTGTTCGTTGCGTGGGTTGAAGCAGAGCAAAGGGCGGCGCAGGGGACTAGGCACGCGCCGCATCCGCCGGGACGGCCTGGCCGGTCCGCCACCCCGCGACCGTCGTCGCCGAGCTGGAGTTGGGCCGAGCAATAGTGGGGCCGAGCAGGAGTTGGGACTAACAGAGGCAAGTCGAGTAGGGGTTGGAACGAGCAGGCAGCGGGCGAGCAGGAAGAGGGACCGTGGGTGGCCCGACCAGGGCAAGTCCACGGGGGCAGCCGGACCTGGTCGGGTTTCCGGGCAGCCCACCCTGCGGAGGGATCAAGCCTGACCGCCCGGAGCAGGGTGGCTCTACGACGGCACCGCCTTCGCCCGCGACGGCGTCGTCCTCGTATGCGTCAACTACCGGCTCGGCATCCCCGGC
>NZ_JBSFSO010000043.1:0-56912 GCF_053589795.1 Micromonospora sp. NPDC003241
GCGTCGGAGGTGGCCGTTTTCGTCTCCCGGTGCAGCAGTTCGGCACCGACGCGCTGGAGCTGCCGATCGATGGTCAACTCCCCGCGTCGAGATCGGCGTCAGCCCAGGTGAGCCCCAACACCTCGCCCTTACGCAGACCGAGCACCAGGACCAGGACGTGCGCGGCGTAGAGCGGATCATCGTCGGCGCGGGCCGACTCCAGGAACCGTCGCGCCTCGTCGCTCGTCCACGCCTTCCGCTTGCGCTTGCGTACCGGGAGCAGACGCAACCCAGGCAAACCGACGCTAGCCATCGACTAGTGTCGGTTTTTTGTGATCGCGTGGTCACGCAGCGCCCCACACTGCACTTCGAAGATCGGTGTTGAGATCTCGTCAGGACCGGCCATGGCCAGGGATCTTTTCGACTGCGAGTGCTGACAGGGCGGTATGTGGAGCGCAAACAGTGTCGTACCGGGTGCCGGGCTGTGTCGCCAGATGCGGTCGTGCCGGTGTGCTGGCGGCACGCGCCGGTTGTCAGGGTTCGAGCAAGCAGAGCGGGATCACCGCGATCCCGTCAGCGCGGCGGTACGCCTCAGATCCGGTGGTGATGACCGCCGCATCGAGTAGGTCGTCGCCGAGTTGTCCACGTAGCCAGGTGAGGTGACGGACGTCGTCATCGCTCACCGACGGGGACAGCTTGACTTCGAGCGCCACGATTCGTTGATCGGCGCGCTGGATGATGAGATCCACCTCGTGCCGACTGTCCCAGGTACGTAGGTGATGAACCGTGGCTTCGGCTGCCTGCGCGTAGACCCGCACGCTGAGCGTCACCAGCGACTCGAACAAGGCGCCCAGCAGGGGCCCGGGCCGGCGGACGGGCGCGTCCGGTGCTGAATCGTCGAGCAGGGCGGGTACGTCCACGCCGAGGAGTCGGGCGGCGAGGGCCGGGTCGGCGAGGTGGTGTTTCGGTGCGGCGCCGAGTCTGCTGAAGGCGCTGCGGCTGGGCAACCAGCCGGGCACGGGATCGAGCAGCCACAGTTGGGACAGCACGTCGCGGTACACGGTCGTTGTCGTCTTGGCGGGCTTGTTGGTCTCGCCCGGGGTGGCCGCGTCCAGGATGGCGTTGTAGGAACTGGTGGTTGCCGTCGCGGCGGCGTACGCGGCCAGCCACCCGCGCAGGGTGTCGGGGCGGCGTACCAGGTGGCCTTGCTCGGGGAAGTCTCGTTCGACGATTCGGTTCAGGTAGCCGTCGAGCTGTGCCCTGCGAGCGCGCGGCGGCAGTTGGCGGATGGCGGGGAATCCGGAGCGCACGATCTCTTCGGCGTAGTCGACCAGGCCCAGCGCGGTGCTTCCGCTCACGGCCAGCCGCTGTCCGGTGAGCAACTTCCGAAGGCTGACCGTCGGCTCGGCCAGGGCCCGCTCGGCGATGCTCATCGGTCGCATCCGGAGCTGGACGATGCGTCCGGCCCCGGAATGTGTCGGCGCGGACGTGGGGGTGGCGCTGCCGGTCAACAGGAACCGGGCCGGTGCGGGATTACGGTCGACGCTGCGCCGCACAAAGTCCCAGACCGCCGGTTCGCGCTGCCACTCGTCGATGAGGACCGGCGCCGGGGCTCGGTCGAGGCGCTGCGGATCGGCGGTGAGCAGCTCCCGCTGTGTCGCGTCGTCCATGGCGAAGACGGTGGCGGCGCGACGCTGGGCCGTCGCGGTCTTCCCGACGCCCTTCGGCCCCTCGAGACTGATGGCAGGCAAACCGCCGAGCAGCTCATCCAGCTCTTGATCGACGGACCGCAGCTGATATGGCAGCATGCTGAAACACTACCGCAGACGCATCCCGAAGGCTACCGTTCACACATCTGCCACGCTGCCATACAGGCACGACTCCGAGACTCCCAGCGGTGGGGTCGGCTCCGCCCCAGGAGCGTGATGAGCGGCCAAGGCTGCGGCGACTTCTGGGCCGATCCGGGATGACGCGCTAACGGCCGCCGCCAGCAGCATCAGCACTGGCAGCAGCCGTGCTGGTTTCGGTGGAGACCTGGCTATCGACAGAGGGCGTCGATCTGCGTGTCGAAGTCGGGGAACTCCGCCCGCGCCGCCGCGACCACCTCACTCGCCGATCGGCGATGCTCAGGTGCGAAGCGCTGCGCGATCTCGGTGAGACGCGGGTCCGGCTGCGGCTCGTGCTCGTGCTCCGGGTGCTGCGCCGCCTCCCAGGGACCGAAGCCGTCCGCCAGCAGCCACAGGTAGTTCCCCAGGTCCTGCGCCACGACCCCGGTCTCGCCCTCGGAGCCGAGGAACACCACCGGCTGCCTCTCGATCGGCTCATCGGCGCGTACCAGCCAGAATGCGGCGAGGCCGCCGGTGCCGTCCTGCCCGAAGACGCGGAACTCGGACCCGTCCAACTCGGTGTTGCCGGTCCAGGACCGCCACCAGTCGGCGGTCTCGTCCCGGTCCAGGAACTGCGGGTACGGCTCGAAGTCGACGCCGGCTCCGTCGCGGTAGTCGAACTCTCCGGCATGGGCTTCGGCCAGCGCGGCCGGCAACGTACGACGGTCGTCATCCACGCCGGCACCCTAGCGAGCAGCACCGACACCGGTGAGGTGGCGGGGTGGACCTACTCGTCGTGCTCGGGCGGGGTGCGGTCGGTGCCGCGTGCGCGGGTCAGCACCTCCTCGACGGTCAGCGGGCTGCGCGGGTGGTGGCTCAGCGCGAGCGGGGTTCTGATCTTGCGCGGTGCGGCGCCTTCGGCGGCGAGGTAGAACTCGCCGACGGTGAGCCGGGAGATGTCGGGTACGTCCCCGCCCTTGGCGCGGGCCATCTCGCGGGCCGCCTCGATCTGGATCGGGCTGTTCATCAGTCCGTACAGTTGCGTCGCGGCGTTGCCGGGGATGCGGTTGTGCAGGCCCTTCGGCGCCTGGGTTGCGAAGATCAGCCCCAGTCCGTACTTCCGCGCCTGGGCGACCAGGGCCAGCGTGCTCTGGGTGCAGGCGGTCATCGCGCCGGACGGTGCGAACGTCTGTGCCTCGTCCATGATGAGCAGGCCCAACAGAGGCCGGTCGCCGGCCGGGTTCCGCTTGATCCAGGCGAAGAGCGCCATCTGGAGTTGGTTGACGAAGCTCTGGCGTACGTCGTCGGAGGGCAGGCCGACGAGGCTGACCACGGAGATCCGGGCCCGTTTGCCGGGCTCGGGGGTGAGCAGGACGCCGGGGTCCATCGGGGTGCCCTCGCCGCCGAAGAGCGGATCGTTGACCATGGCGGCGGTCAGCGTCTGGGCGAGACCGAGACCGATCTTGTCGGCGTCGTCGAGGTCGATGAGGCCGTCCGGCAGGTCGGCCAGGGTGTCGATGAGGCCCTTCAGGCGGGAGCCGCCGCGTCGGCCGTAGTGTTCGACGGCCTTACGCAGCACGGCCAGACCCAGGTGTGCCTTGGTGGCCCGGCCGGTGACCAGGGCGCGGGGCGCGAGGGACGCGACGGCCGCCTCCACCGCCTCGCCGAACTCGTCCGGGTCGTCGCGCACGCTGGTGAAGTCGGGCAGCGGTTGGAAACTGAGTGGGCGGCCCGAGGTACGCCGTGGCGTCCAGACGACGACGTCGGTGTGGGCGAGGTAGTCCTGCGCCTTGGCCTCGTCGCCGGGCCGCCACTGTGCCGGTGGGGTGGGCCACCCTTCGCCGAGGCGGGCCAGATCGTTGTTGGGGTCGAGGACGATGGCGGAGACGCCCTGGAGGGCGCACTCCTCGACGATGCGGCGGATGAGCACGGTCTTGCCCGAGCCCGAGCCGGCGAAGATCGTGGTGTGTTTGCGGAGTGCTTCGAGCGCCAGCGGCGCGGGCGCGTCGTCGTCGTACCCGTACCCGATGGTGAAAGCCGGCTCACCCGACGACCCGGCGGCGGCCCGCTGGTCACTGTCCGCCGGTGGGGCACCGCCGACCGGCTGGGCGATGGTGGCGGGCGGCGAGGTCGGCCCACCGTCCGAGCCGTCCGAAACGTCCGAGCCGTCTGTCGTCCAGTTGTCCACGTCGGCGAGCGCGTGTTGCAGGAACTTGAGGTCCCGGGTGGGTCGACGGTCGGCCAGCCATCCCTGGAGCTCCATGGTGGCCTCACCGAGCATGACCTGTAGCGCCGAGAGGGTACGCAGGTCCTCGTCGTCGATGCCGATGGTCTGCCCACCGGCCTCGGTGAAGGCGGTGGTGGCCTTCCGGGTGCCCGCGCTCGTCGACCATTCGCGGTTGCGCAGCAGGAACAGCTTGCGTTTGGGCAGGCCGCCGGTGAGGGCGGCGGAGACGCACGCCTTGCGGAGTCGGGCCAGCGCGGCGTTGCCGTGGTGCTCGTCGCTGATCGCCCGGAAGCACCAGTGCACCTGGTCCTCGGTGCGTTCGTCGAGCGTCAGCCGGAGTCGGGCGTGCAGCGGCGGGTTGGTGCTCGGGGGCGGGTCGACGCTGAACGCTTCTCCGGCGTCACCCCGTTCCAGGATCCACGCGGTCAGCCCGGCGGCGAGCAGCGGCGGCATCGCGGCGTCCTCGGACGTACGCGCCAGCGGGGCGGCGATGTCGGCGGCGGCCCTCAGTTCGGCGAACCGGGCGTCGTAGTGGTCCATCTCCCCGGGAGAGGCGGTGACCGGGGCGGGCCGGGGCGCGCGGGGTTCCGCGGCGGGCGGCTCACCGAGACTGACCAGTTCCCGGACCTCGTCGTCGGCGAGGCAGGCCCGGATGTGCTGGTCGATCTCGATGAGGAGCTGTCGGGGCGTGAAGTTCCCCGCCTCGGCGAAGGCACGCGGGGACACCGGCCAGGAGGGGTACGGCGGCGCGAAGCCGACCTCCTGGTAGCGGAGCGTGAAGCGCTTCTCGATGATCGCCCGGGCGAGGTCGGCGTCGTCGATCCGGCGCAGCGTCGGCATCTCCCGGAACCGGTCGGCCACCGTGTCGGCGGCGGTGGACTTGATGATCGTCCACGAGTTGGGGATGCAGGCCAGGACCGTCAGCGTCCGCCGCGTGGTCTGGCGCAGCGACATCAGGCCGTCCGCCATCCGGGCCAGCATCAGCGCCTGCTCGGGACTCATCGCGGCGGCGCCCACCACGCTCGGGTCGCTCTGGATCGCGAGTTGGGCGATCAGCGTGTCGACCTGGTCGATCGCCACCACCGACGGGCCGGTGAGGGCCAGCAGCCAGGAGAGTTCCTGCACGATCTGCTGGGCGGTACGCGGGGCGCGGCGCATGCCCCAGGCCGCGCGTTCACCGGGCGTCACCTCCTCGCCGCAGTTGAAGTAGTTCTCCGCGACGTCGCGCTGGTTGATGTCCTCGGAGCCGTTCAGCGCCAACGCTCGGGCGGTCTCCTGGCACGTCCGGGCCACGTGCCGGTCGAAGGCACCGAGCCCGTTGAGGAAGGCGTCCAACGCCGCCCGGGTCAGCTCGGTCTCGCCCATCACGGCTCGGCGGGCCGCACGAGGTGCGCCCACAAGCGTCGAGAGGCGGCGCAGCAGCAGCTTGAGCTGGGTCTCCCGGGTGCCGGGCACCGGTCGCTGGAGGCCGTCCATCATGGCGGCCAGCACGCTGTCCCAGAACGTACCGGCGTCCAGCAGGCTGACCAGGAAGAAGTAACCGCCCTCGTCCTGCACCTGCTGGCGTACCCAACCGAGCAGGTGGGTCTTGCCGGACCCGCGCTGGCCCTGCACGACCAGGCCGACCGGACTGCCGCCGGTGCCGCTGCCGGCCTCAGCCACGGCGGCGAGCACCTCCCGGAGGACCGGTTCGTGCAGCCCGTCGACGTGGAAGGGCAGCGGCCGCCACACGTCGTCGGGAACCGGTGCCCAGTTGAACCGCAGTGCCGCCAGCGCGGCGCGCTCCGCCTCGCGCATCACACGCCGATCGCCAAGAGGTGGTTGTCCTGCCCGCCGACCCGCAGGGCCGCCGCGATGTCCGCCTCGGTGAGCGTCTTCTGGTTGGACTCGGGGACCAGCGTGACGCCCTCCTCGCGGATGAGCCGGCGCAGCGCGTCGTCCAGGTCGTCCCGGTGCACGTCGGCGAAGAACGGGCGCAGCCGGCGCAGGCTCACCCAGGCACCGGGCTCGGCGGCGAGCGCACGGTAGGCGCTGACCACGCGGGCCCGCAGCGGCCCGACCGGCTCGGCTGGCCCGGCCGGGGTGGACGCCGACCCGACCGGCTCGGACGACGGGGTGGGTGCCGGAGCGCGGACGTCGCTGAGCGCGAAGAGTTCGGTCAGCGTGGCGCAGCCGCTGCGCTCCAGCACGCGGTCACGAAGGTTGCCGTGCAGGGCGGTCAGCGCCGCACCGAGCGCCGACGCCCCGCGCAGCGTGAAGTCGAGCTCGGTCTGCACCCGTACCCAGCCCTTGTCGTCGAGCTGGAGGGCGTAGGTCGAGCCGCTCTTCCGGCTGGCCACGTAGTGCAGGCGGGTGAGCTTGTCCCGTTGCGGCTTGCGGACGTCCAGGCCGTACCGCTGACGTAGTTCGGTGTTCAGCACCTCCCGCGCCTCGGCCATGAGCACGACGAGGATCGCGCTCTCGGATGCGGTCAGGTCATCGCCGGCCATGAAGAGGTCCTTCCGGTATGCCCCGGCGACGGTTCCGCAGATATTCACCGATCTGCTGGACCACGGCGCCGACGTCGTGGATTACTCGTGCGTTGGTGAAGCGCAGGACGGCGTACCCGTCCAGTTGGAGCTGGACGTCCCGTTGCCGGTCGGCCTCGAAGCGATCGGGCCGACAGTGCTCCGGACCGTCGATCTCGACCACGCACCGCTCGTCCGGCCACAGCAGGTCGAGCCGGACCGGTGCGCTCAGCGGATGGGACTGGTGGCTCTGGTTCCATCGCCGCCCGGCCGCCCAGCTCTCGGCGGCCAGGGCCGCTTCGAGCAGCTTCTCGACGTCGCTGGCGGGGTGCGGCTTCCCGACGACCGCCTGGCCCGCCTGGCCGGCCAGTGCGGGTGACGGCGGCGGCAGCTCGACCCGGTACGCCGGGAGTCCCTCGACCCGGGCAGCACCTTCTCCGGTCAGCCACACGGCCGGGCCGCCGTGGTGCACCAGCCACCCGGCCCCGGCCGCGACCACGGCCGCCTCGGCGGCGTCCGGTTCGACCAGCATCACCACCGTGCGCCGACCGAACGCGTCAGCGACGAGGCGGGTCAGCGCGGCGGCCCGGGTACGCAGTGGGAGCGTGGTGGGGGCTCGTCGGGCGCTCACCGCGAAGACGGCCAGGTCCGGCAGGAAGGTGCCCGGGTAGTGGTCACGACGTGCCCGTGCCCCGGCGGCGGCCCGGATCGCGGCCAGGCCGGCGGTGTCCGGCCGGGTGGTCTGCGCCGCTTCCGGCAGCCAGGCCGGCAGCAGCTCGACCGCGACCTGTTCGAGTCGGTCCACGGCCGTGTGCACGACGTCGGCCGGCATCGCGTGGCGCACCGAGGGACGGTGCACGACGGCGACCAGTTCCCTCTGATCACGGGCGATCACCGTGGCCAACGCGTCGATGCGCGCCTCGGGCAGGGCAATCACCCGATCCGAGGGGAGGTCGAAGGGATTCCGGCTCATCGCGTCGGGTCCGAAGAATCAGCGAGCGGGGTGGTGAACAGCGTTATCGACCCCTCCCACCATCGACCCCTGACGTCCGGGAACAGGGTACGAATCCGTTTCGGAAGGCGCTATAGCGCTCGGCACCAGTGAGGTGTCGCCTTCCGGACTTCGGAAGAATTCCCGCCCTCCGATAGCCGCGAACGCTGCGATTACCATTCAGGGCCGGCGCAAGACCGCCTCGGCGGTGGGTACGACCGACCGTCGACCGAACGGCCCATACCCGGTCGGGTATGCCCGGCCGGGCGCTCTTTCCGCCGCCCGGCGGTCTCTTATCGAAACTCTCTCACCTCCGCAGACTCGTCCTCGATGAGACAAGCGGGGGAGAGAGGGGCGGTACCGGTGAGCAGAGCCGTGGCCACGGAAGACATCACGCAGCTACCCGAGCTGCCCCTGGCACGCAGATGTCCGTACCAGCCGCCGGAGGAATACCGGGAGCTGCGGGAACGCGGGACGGTCACCCGGGCACGGCTGTACGACGGCCGTCCGGTCTGGGTGGTCACCGGGTACGCGGCGACCCGGACGATCCTGGCCAGCCCGGACACCAGTGTGGACGTACGGCAGCCGAACATGCCGCTGCCGGTGCCGGGAATGGCGGGGCTGCGGCAGAGCGGTTCGGCGACCATCGAGGCGTTGCTGCGGACCGATCCGCCGGAGCACTCGCGGCAGCGGCGGGCGGTGCTGCCCAGCCTGACCTTCAAGCGGATCAGCGCCTGGGAACCGGAGATCGTCCGGTACACCGACGCCTACCTGGACCGGATGCTGGCCGAGTCGCCGCCGGTGGACCTGCTCGACGTGTTCGCCAAGCCGCTGGTCGCGGAGGTCCTGGGCCGGCTGCTCGGGGTGCCGGAGGCGGACGTCGAGCACTTCCAGACGGTCACCTACAAGCGGTTCAACCCGGTCCGGTCGATGACCGGCTACCTGACCCACCTGCTCACCGACGGTCGGGACGACCTGCGGGACGGTCAACTGCGGGACCTCGCCGAGCGGATCGACGAGGGTGAGCTGACCGTCGAGGAGGCGGCCGGGCTGGGCATCGCCATCGTGCTGGCCGGACAGGACATCACCGTCAACACGCTGGGCATGAGCGTGCTCACGCTGCTCGCCGAGCGTACCCAGCTCGACCTGCTGCGGGCCGAGCCGGAACGCTGGCCGGACGCGGTCGAGGAGCTGCTGCGGTACCTGTCGCTCACCGGCGCCACGGTCCGCGTCGCCACCGCCGACCTGGAGGTGGACGGCGAGCTGATCCGGGCCGGTGAGGGCATCGTGCTGCTGCTGCCCGGAGCCAACCGGGACGCGGAGCGGTTCGCCGACCCCGACGTGCTGGACGTACGGCGGGCGGCGCGCGGCCACCTGACCTTCGGTTTCGGCATCCACCAGTGCGTCGGCCAGCACCTGGGACGGTTGGAGCTGCTGATCGCGCTGCGGGCCCTGTTCACCCGGATCCCCGGGCTGCACCTGGCCGTACCGGTCGAGCAGATCCCGGTCCGGCAGGGCGTGGTGTTCGGGCTCGGTCGGCTGCCGGTGCGGTGGTGATCCGATGACGCCCCTGCTCACCGTCGCGGCGGAGCGCTGTCTCGGTGCCGGGCACTGCGTCCGGCTCGCGCCGGAGGTGTTCGACGAGGACGACCACGGGACGGTCGTGCTGCTGGTGGCCGAGCCGGAGCCGGATCAGGTCCCGGCCGTCCGGGAGGCCGCACAACTGTGCCCCAACCGAGCGATCTCGATTCAGACGACTCAGCAGGAGCGTGAACGGTGACCAGCTTCAGTGCCCGGATGGAGGTCAACGCCGCGCAGTTCGGCGAGCGGACCGCGTTCACCTACGTGGCCGACCCGATGCGCGACGACGCCCCGATCAGCTACTCGTACGCCCAGATCCACGACGCGGCCCGTCGGGTCGGCGCGCTGCTCTCCGACCGGCTGGCCGCCGGTGACCGGGCGATGCTGCTCTACCCGCCGGGGCCACAGTTGGCCCTCGCCGTCCTCGGCTGCCTGTACTCCGGGGTGATCCCGATCGTGGTGCCGGTGCCGGACGGGCAGCAGCACCGCAGCCAGCGACTGACCGCGATCGTCCGCAACGCGCGGGCCGCCGCCCTGCTCACCGAGGAGCGGGTGGCCGGTGACGTGACCACCTGGGCGGAGGCGGCCGGGGTGGGCGACCTGCCGCGTCTGGTGACCGACGCGACCGCGCTGCCCGATGTCGGGCAGTTCCGCGCCCTGCCCGACGATCCGGACCGGATCGCCTTCCTCCAGTACACGTCCGGGTCCACCAGCCAGCCCCGGGGCGTGGTGGTGACGCACGGCAACCTGGCCGACAACGCGGGGGTCTACCAGCGCATCCTCGGCGCGCCGTCGGACGCCCGGCACGGCGGCTGGCTCCCGATGCACCACGACTTCGGCCTGATCGGGCTCTTCCTCTCCCCGCTGTACGTCGGCAGCACCACCGTGCACATGCCCGCCTCGGTGTTCCTGCGACACCCGCAGAGCTGGCTGTTCCTGGTCGACCGCTTCGACGTGCAGATCTCCCCGGCGCCCAACTTCGCCTACGAGATGTGCCTGAACCGGATCGCCGAGGAGAGGCTCGCCGGCCTGGACCTGTCCCGCTGGCGGGTGGCGGTCAACGGCGCCGAGCCGGTCCAGGCGAGCACGCTGACCCGCTTCCGCGACCGGTTCGCGCCCTACGGCCTGCGGCCGGAGGCGGTCGGCCCCGGCTACGGGCTGGCCGAGGCGACGCTTGCGGTCTCCTGCGCCGGGCAGTACCGCCTCCCCCGGATCACCCGGGTCGACGCCGAGCACCTGGGCCGGGGGCAGGCCCGACCGGTCGGGCCGGACGCCGACGAGGCAACCCGTGACCTGGTCGGCTGCGGCACGACGTCCGAGATGGACATCCGGATCGTCGACCCGGAGCGCCACGTGCTGCTCCCCGACGGCGAGGTGGGTGAGATCTGGTTGCGCGGCCCGAGCGTCGCGCGCGGGTACTGGGAGAACCCCGAGGCCACGGCCGCCGTCTTCGACGCGGAGACCGCCTGCGGCGAGCGCGGTTTCCTGCGCACCGGCGACCTCGGGGTACGCCTCGACGACGAGCTGTACATCTCCGGGCGGATCAAGGAGCTGCTGATCATTCGGGGGCGCAACCTGTACCCGCAGGACCTGGAGGCCGAGGCGCGCACGGTGCATCCCGCGCTGGCGCTCGGTGTCGGTGCCGCGTTCAGCGTGCCGGTGCCCGAGGAGCAGGTGGTCCTGGTGCACGAGGTACGGGCCGGCCGGGCGACGCCGGAGGAGTTGGCCCGGATCTCGGCGGCGGTGCGGCACCGGTTGTCCCGCGAGTTCGGGGTGGAGGCGAGCGTGCTGCTGGTCCGCCCGGGCGGGGTGTCCCGGACCACCAGCGGCAAGATCCAGCGGGTCGCGGTCCGTCGCGCCTTCCAGGAGGGCTCGCTCGCCGGCACGTACGCCGACCTCACGCCGGAGGTCCGGGCCCACCTCGACGCCGTCGACCGGGACCGTGAGCTGGCCGGGGTGGCCCGATGAGCGTCCCCACCACCTCGCCGGGCCTGCTGGACACCGCCCTGGCCACGGCCGAGGCGTTCCGCCCGGACCGGGTCGCCGAGCTGGACCGGACCGAGACGTTCCCCACCGACGCCGTCCGGCTGCTGGACGAGTTGGGGGTGCCCGACTGGTACGTGCCGGCGCGCCTCGGCGGCGCGTCGACGGACCACGCGCAGCTCGTCGAGGTGGTCCGGACGATCGCCGGGCACGACCTGACCGCCGCGATCGCCCACGCCAAGACCTATCTGGGTGCGGTCTGCGTCTGGGTGGCCGGCAACCCGGAGCAGGCTGAGCGGCTCGGCGCGCGGGTCCGGACCGGTGCGGTGGTCTCCTGGGCGCTGACCGAGCGGGGGCACGGCAGCGACCTGGTGGCCGGGGAGCTGACCGCCACCGAGTGCCCGGGCGGGTACCGGTTGGACGGCGAGAAGTGGCCGATCAACAACGCCACCCGGGCCGAGACGATCTGCGTGCTCGCCCGCACCTCGGCCGACGGTGGGGCACGCGGCCACAGCCTGTTCCTGGTCGACAAGGACCGGCTCGCCCCGGACAGCTACCGCACGTTGCCGAAGGCGCGTACGCACGGCATCCGGGGCGCGGACATCAGCGGCATCGCGTTCGACGGCGCGGTGGTGCCGACGCAGGCGCTGGTCGGGCGGCCCGGTGCGGGTCTGGAGATCGTGCTCAAGGCACTCCAGTTGACCCGGGTGATGGCGGCCGGGCTCTCGCTCGGCGCCGTCGACCACGCCCGAGAGCTGACCCTGCGGTACGTGCGGGAGCGGGAACTCTACGGCCGTCGACTGATCGAGTTGCCACACGTGCGGCGCAGCTTCGGGGAGATCTCCGCCGCCGCGCTGGTGGCCGAGTCGGTGGTGCTGTTCGCCGGGCGGGCGGCCGGCGCGCTGACCGGCGAGATGAGCGTCTATTCGGCGGTGGCGAAGGCGCTGGCGCCGACCCTGGTCGACGAGGCGATCGCGCGCTGCGGCGAGCTGCTCGGCGCCCGCGCGTTCCTCACCACCGTGTACGCGGACGGCGCGTTCCAGAAGCTGGAACGGGACCACCGCATCGTGGGCATCTTCGACGGCAACACCTTCGTCAACCGGCACTCGCTGATCACCCAGTTCCCGCGTCTGGTGGCCGGCTGGCGGCAGCGGGTCCGGGACGTCGCCGGGCTGCGGGGCGTCGAGGTCGGCGCGCCCACCGACCCGGGCCGCCTGGAGCTGTTCTCGCGCGCCGGATGCAGCCTGGTGCAGAGCCTGCCGTTCCTGCTGGAGCAGGTCCGCACGTCGGCACCGGAGAGCGTGGTCCGGCTCGCCGGGCACGTCCTGGACTCCGCCGAGCGGCTGCACGACGAGATGGCCGCCCTGCCGCCGCAGGGTGTGACGGCCGAGGTCGAGGCGTTCGAGCTGGCCCGACGGTACGAGTGGTGCCTGGCCGCTGCTGCCGTACTGCACCGGTGGTCCGCCGAGCCGGCCCGGCCGGAACTGGCCGCCACGCTGGCCCTGATCGTCGGCCGCCTCGGCGGTCTCCGGCCTGATCCCACCGCCTTCGACCGGCTCACCGACGACCTCAAGGAGCTGTCATGACGGCCCCCGCCCGGCTGGAAGAGCTGGAACGCCTGCTCGGCGACCCGTCCGACGACGGCAACCCGACCGGTGCCGCCGCCGCGCTGGCCGCCGACGAGAAGGACGAGGTGTTCGGGGCCGCCGAGCGGGCCCTCGACGCGTACCGCCTCAACGCCGAGTTCGTGCCGCGCCGCCACGGCGGGCGGCTGGCCGGGGCCGACGACCTGATCCAGGTGCTGCGGACGGTGTTCCGGCGGGACCCGTCGCTGGGCCTCGGCTACGGCGTCAGCTCGTTCATCTCGTCGGTCAACGTGTGGGCCTCCGGCTCGCCGACGCAGACCCGCTGGGTCGCCGACACGCTGCTCTCCAACCAGAAGATCGCCTCGGCGTACCACGAGCTGGCGCACGGCAACGACTTCTCCCGCGCCGAGTTCGCGGCCCGGCCGGGCACGACCGGCGGATGGCGGCTGACCGGGCGCAAGGAGGTGGTCACCAACGTCGAGCGGGCACGCGGGCTGGTGCTGCTGGCCCGCACCGACGAACGGCCGGGCAGCCGCAGCCACTCGCAGATCCTGGTGGACAAGCAGACCGTGCCGGACGGCGCGATGCGCGACCTGGCCCGCTACCCGAGCGTGGGCATGCGCGGTGTGCAGTTGGGCGGCATCGAGTTCACCGACTGCCCGGTGGACGACGAGGCGGTGGTGGGTCGGCCCGGCCAGGGCATCGAGACGGCGCTGCGCTCGTTCCAGCTCACCCGCACCGCGATCCCGAGCATGCTCGCCGGTGTCCTCGACTCGGGCCTGCGGTCGACCATGGACTTCGCCGCCGACCGGCGCCTCTACGGTCACCGCGTCGCCGACCAGCCCGAGGTGCGGCGGCTGCTCGTCGACGCGTACCTGGATCTGCTGATCTGCGACAGCCTCGGCCTGGTCGCGGCCCGCGCGCTGCACCTGCTGCCCGGCCAGACCAGCATGTACGCCTCCGCCGTGAAGTACCTGGTCGCCAAACGGCTGATGGACTCGATGCACCAGCTCTCCCTGGTGCTCGGGGCGCACTTCTATCTGCGCGAGGGCCGGTACGCGATCTTCCAGAAGCTGCTGCGCGACCTGGCCCCGGCCGGGTTCGGGCACGCCGCCCGGGTCGCCTGCCTGGGCACCATGCTTCCCCAGGTGCCGCTGCTGGCACGACGCGGTTGGGTGCACCCGGAGCCGGCCGACCCGGCGCTGTTCCGGATCGGCGAGGAGCTGCCCGAGCTGCCGTTCGAGCGGCTGCGGGTCTCCGCCGGTGGGCTGGACGGCCTGGCCGGGTCGCTGGGCGCGGCCGTCGACCGGCTCGGTGACGGGTCGGAGCAGCAGCGACTCCGTCGGCTGGCCGAGCAGTTCCGGGCCGAACTCGGTGACCTCGCCGAGGCGGGAGCCGCGCTGCACCCCTCGGACCTGGGCGTGGACGCCCGCGTCGAGGTGCTCGACCTGCCCGCCCGGTACGCCACCGTGCTCGCCGCCTCGGCCTGCCTGAACGTCTGGCTGGCCCGCGACGACGACCCGACCTGGGTCACCGCGGCACTGGACCGGCTGGCCCGCAGCCTCGGCCGGGCGGGCGACGACCGCCCCGGCGACCACCGCGAGCCGCTCTATCAGGAACTGGCCGCCCGGCACGCGGAGCGACGCAGCTTCGACCTGTCCCGTCGGGTGTTGCCGGGGTGACCCGGGAGCCAGTCCGCACCGCCAACCATCCGAGGAAGGAAACCCACATGGCATCCAACGCCGAGGGCGCGGGCGACCTGCGTTCCTGGTTGACCCGCTGCGTCGCGGAGTACCTGCGCCGGCCCGAGGACGAGATCGACCCCACCGTCCGCCTCGCCGAGTACGGCCTGGACTCGGTCTATGCGCTCGCCCTCTGCGGCGACATCGAGACGCACCTGGACATGCGGCTCAGCGAGACCCTGGTCTGGGACCACCCGACCATCGACGAACTGACCGCGCACCTGACCGAACTGATCGCCGAGCAGGAACCCGCGGGTGCCCGGTGACCACCATCGAGGCGGTCTCCGCCTATCTCCCGTCGTCGGTCGTGCCGATCGAGGAGATCGGTGCCCAACTGGCGATGGACCCGAAGCAGGTGGCGACGTTCCGCCGCTTCTACGGGCTGTCCGAGGTGCGCTACGACCCGGACGGCGACCTGGCCCAGATGATGATCAACGCGGCCGGCAAGCTGACCGCGCTGACCGGACGCGAGAGCCAGGTCCGGTACGTGCTCCAGGCCCGCACGTTGCAGACCGTGGCGCCGTACCCGGAGAACCCGCTGCACCAGGTCCGCACCGCGCTCGGCCTGGAGCACGCGGTCTCGTTCGCGGTCACCCAGCACGCCTGCGCGTCGGGGCTGCTCGCCGTGCACCTCGCCGGTGAGCTGCTGGCCGCCGACGGCGACCCGGACGCGCTGGCCCTGGTCTTCGCCGGGGAGAAGGCGTTCACCCCCACCGCCCAGCTCATCCCGAACACCACCTTCATGGGTGAGGGCTCGGCCGCCGTCCTGGTCGGCCTCGGCGGCGACCACGACCGGCTACTGGGCTACGCCACCCGCACGTACGGGCAGTTCAACGCCGGTCTGCGGATGGACGCCGCGCGGGCCGCCGAGTTCGAGGCGATCTATCAGGACGGTCTCGCCGAGGTGGTCCTGGCGGCGGTGGCGCAGGCCGGTGTCGCGCTCTCCGACGTGGACCTGATCCTGCCGCACAACGTGAACCGGCTCTCCTGGGTGCGGCTGTGCAAGCAGCTCGGCTACCCGGTAGACCGGGTGCTGCTGGACAACGTCGCCTCGACCGGCCACTGCTTCTGCGCCGACTCCTTCATCAACTACCAGACGGCCCTGGAACTGGAGCGGCTCGCACCGGGCGACCGCTACCTGATGGTCGCCGTCGGGCTCGGCGCGACCTTCTCCGCCATGGTCTTCGAGCACTAGGAGGCATGATGACCACACCGTTCATACCCCGGCTCAAGACCGCGGTGACCGGCGATCCGGACGCGCGTTTCGTCTTCCTCGGCAACTTCGAGGTGGAGGACGTGTGGGGCGAGGACGAGCCGGGCCTACCCCGGATGGCGTTCGGCTCCGGCAGCGCGGTGGTGAACCGGATGGACGAGTTCGCGCTGCTGCTCGCCGGGCCGGGTGACCGGGTGCTGCTCAAGGCCGCCCCCGATCCCGACTACCTGGCCTTCCTCACCGGCCTGGGGGTCCAGCTCCCGGAGATCCACACCGTCTCGGCGCAGAACCCGCAGCACACCGTCAGCCAGGACGTACTCGCCGACTCCGACCTGCTGGGCCGGATGGCGCAGTGGGCGGAGCAGGGCGCGTACCTGTCGGTGCACGGCGTCTCGGTGCTGGAAGAGGAGATCGCCGCCCGCACCGGCGTCCGGATCGCCGGCAGCTCCGCGCAGACCTGCAAGGCGGTCAACAGCAAGGTCTACAGCCGGCAGGTCGCCGACGAGGTGGGCCTGCGGCAGCCGGCCGGTCGGGGCTGCGTCACGATCGCCGAGTGGTCGGCGGCGGTGGCCTGGGCCAAGGAGGTCCTCGCGGCCGGCCGCCGGGTCGTGGTGAAGGACGCGTACGGGGTCTCCGGCAAGGGCATCGTCGTGGTCGACGACCCGCGTCGGCTGGACCAGATGGACCGGATGGTGAGCCGCAAGGCGCGCACCACCGGCTCCGACCGGGTCGCCCTGGTGGTGGAGGAGTTCGTGGCCAAGCGGGCCGACCTCAACTACCAGATGACCGTGGGGCGCGACGGCGACGTCCGGTTCGACTTCGTCAAGGAGGCGATCACCGAGTCCGGCGTGCACAAGGGACACCGCATCCCGGCCCGCCTGGACGCGCGCCAGGAGGCGGAGATCCGGGAGGCGGCCCGGCTGCTCGGCGAGCGGCTGCACGCCGACGGCTACGTCGGGGTGGTCGGCGTGGACGCGATGGTCGGCGACGACGAGCGCCTCTTCCCGGTCACCGAGATCAACGCCCGCAACAACATGTCCACCTACCAGCTCCCGTTGCAGGAGCGCTTCGTCCCCGCCGGCTGGGTGGCGCTGGCCCGGCAGTACCCGCTGCGGCTGCCCGAGCCGCTGCCGTTCAAGCGGCTGCACGGGGCGCTCGGCGATGTCCTGCTCACCCGGGCCGGTGAGGAGGGCGTCCTGGTGAACAACTTCGCCACGGTCAACGCCGCGGCCGGTGGCGAGGGCGGCTTCGACGGCCGGCTCTACGCGCTGGTCATCGCGCCGACCGAGGAGCGGGTGCGCCAGCTCGACGAACACGTGGCCGGCGTGGTCGCCGGCCTGACCGAAAGGACCGGATCATGACCGCCGAGCACGACGTGCAGGGCATCGGCATCACCGAGTTGGCCGAGCGATTCGGCACGCCGATGTTCGTATACGACGGCGAGCAGTTGCGGCGGCAGTACCAGGGCCTGCGGGACCGGCTGCACCCCGCCGTGGACATGTTCTTCTCGCTGAAGGCCAACCCCAACCTGTCGGTCTGCGCGGTGCTGCACGGCTACGGCGCGTGCGCCGAGGTGTCGTCGCTGACCGAGCTGATCACCGCGCGGCGGGCCGGGGTGGCACCCCGGGACATCATCTTCCTCGGGCCCGGCAAGAGCCGCGACGAGCTGGCCGCCTGCCTGCGTGAGCAGGTGTACGCGGTGGTCGTCGAGTCCTTCGGCGAGCTGGAACTGCTCAACGAGGTGGCCGCCGAACACGACGTCGTCGCGCCGGTCGCGCTCCGGGTCAACCCGGAGTTCGCGGTGAAGGGCGGCGGGCTGACCATGGGCGGCAAGCCGCGTCAGTTCGGCATCGACGAGGCGCAGCTCTTCGCCGCGCCCGACCTGGGCGTCCTGTCGAACGTCCGGGTGATGGGCGTGCACGCCTACCTCGGCACCCGGATCCTCAGCGAGGAGGTCATCGCCGAGAACACCGCGCGGATCCTGGACCTCGCCGAGCGGCTGGCGCAGCGGCACGGCTTCCCGCTGGAGATGGTCGACATCGGCGGCGGGCTGGGCGTGGCGTACTTCGAGGGCGAGACCGACCTCGACCCGGCCCTGGTGGCCGAGCGGGTGAACCCGGTGGTCGAGGCGTTCCGCGACCGGCACCCGGACACCCGCGTGATCATGGAGCTGGGTCGGTACCTGACCGCGCCCGCCGGCGTGTACGTGGTGGGCGTCCGCTACGTCAAGGAGTCGATGGGCCAGCGCTTCGCCGTCGCCGACGGTGGCACCAACCACCACATGGCGGCCGTCGGGACCGGCTCCTTCGTCAAGCGCAACTACCCGATGGTCCTGCTCAACCGTCCGGCCGAGCCGGCCGTGGCGGAGTGGCAGGTCACCGGCCCGCTCTGTACGCCAAACGACACCATCGGCAAGAACGTGCCGCTGCCGACGGTCCGTCCCGGCGACCTCATCGGAGTGCTGCGCTCCGGGGCGTACGGGCCGACCGCCTCCCCCGTGCACTTCCTCAGCCACGGCTACCCGGCCGAGGTGCTGGTCCACGAGGGACACGCCTACCTGGTCCGGCACCGGGACGACCCGGAGGACCTGCTCAGCCGACAGCCGACGCACGACGAGCTGGCCGCACCGGCCCGGCTCGTGTCGACCGTCACCAGCAACGGACACCCCTCGAACGAAAGGATTCGCGTGTCATGACCGAGACGATTGTGCAGGGGCAGCCCCAGGCTCCGGTGGTGGACGAGGCCGTGGTGGCCAGCGTCCGGACCGCGCTCGCCGCCGTCCTCAAGCGGGACGTCGCCACCATCACCCCGGACACCCGGCTCTTCGACGACCTCGGGCTCGACTCGACCAGCGTGCTGGAGCTGCTGCTCGAACTGGAGAACGAGCTCGGCGCCGAGTTCGACCCGGACGACCTGGAGCAGCGGCACTTCGAGACCGTCACCACCCTCTCCGAGTACGTCAACGAGCACGTGAGCCGCTGACCGTGTTCACCACAGTCGCACCACGGCTCGCCGCCGACCGGACCGGCCTCCTGCGGGAGTTGCCGGTCCGGCCGGCGGCGTCCGCCGCCCGCACCTTTCGCGGCAACGGGCCGATCGAGGACGACGGCCTGGACCGGTACCTCGCCGACATGGTGGGCGCCTACGGCCGCTCCTACGACCCGGAGTTCCTCGCCAAGGCCCAGGTCACCTCGTACACGACGATGGCGTCGACGGTGGTGGCCGAGCTGACCCCGGGTGTGGACGCGCTGCGCCGGGTCGTCCTCGCGTTCGCCACGCCGGACATCGACTCCCGGGCCTCGGCCGGGTGTTACCTGGTCGAGGCGGCACCCGGTCACCCGACCGTGTTCTGCGTCAGCGACCAGGGCGCCACCGCGCCGTTCACCGCACTGCGGCTGGCCGCCGACCACCTGCGCGACGCCGCAGCCGACGCCCGTACCGCACTTGTCGTCCTCGACCAGCGCAACCTCCCGTGGGAGGTGGACGCGACCGAGCGGGTGCCGGCCGAGGACGTCGCGGTGGCGTACGCCTTCCGGCCGACCGCCCCCGGCGAGGCCGGTGTGCTGCTCGCTCAGCGCACCGGGGTCGACCCGGCGGCGGCAGCGGCGCTGCTGGTCGACGTCCTGGACGAGATCTCGGCCCGGGACGGCCGTCCGTTCGAGCTGGTGGCCGGGTACGACGTGCCGGTCACCGCCGAGGTCGCGTTGCGGGCCGAGCGGGTGCACCGGGTCGCACCGGGCGCGCTCTGCACCGGCATCTGGACCACCGCCCGGCCTCTGACCGGCCGGACCGTGCTGGTCGAGTACGACCCGGTGCTGCGCTACCTCAACGTGCTCGCCTGGGACCCGACGTGGTGACCGCGCAGGCGGTGGTCGCGCTGGCCGACTGCCGGACGGTCGCCCGCCGGGACGGACTGGTGGCGGGCTGGACGGCGCTGGTGACCGCGACCGACGCACCGGAGACGGTGCACGGGCCGCGCGGACACGGGCTGTGCCCGCCCGAGCGGCAGCACCTCTCCGGTGGGACGGACGACCGGCCCGCCGGGTGGGTGCTCGGCCTGACCTGGATGCGGCTCGGTGTCTCGCAGTGGCTGCTCGACCAGGCCCGGGAGTACCTGACCGGCCGGACCACCGGCGGTGTGCCGCTGATCCAGCAGCAACTGGTCCAGGGCAGTCTCGCCGAGATCGTCACCGAGCAGCAGGGCGTCGCCGCGGTCCTCGACGCGCTGGAGCACGACCCGGACCCGTCCCTCGCCGCGTACCTGCACCGGCAGCTCACCGACGCCGACCGCGCGTCGCTGCGGCTGCTCGGTGCCGGCGGCTTCCTCACCGACGGGCCGGGCGGGATCGCGCACCTGTCCGAACTGCTGGCCGACGCGTACCTCGACGGAGTTGACCATGGCGATCATCGAGCCGGATGACCGGCTGCGCGTGCTGCGCGAGCACGCCCGGGAGTGGGCCGCCGAGCTGCGGCCGTACGCCTTCGACCTGGAGCGCGACCCGGACACCGTCTATCGGCACCTGGACCTGCCCGCGGTGGACTACGTGGGCAAGACGATGATCCCCGCGCACCTGCAACCGGACCCGATGCGGATCGGCAGGTACACGTACTACGGCAGCACCGCCGTGGAGCGGGTGGTCGCCGCCGAGGAGATCGCCTTCGGCGACGCGGGGATGTTCCTGGCGTCACCGGGTGCCTCGCTCTCCGGCGTCCTGGTCGGGATGCTCGGCGACGAGGCCCAGCAGGAGTGGTACTTCGGGCGGGTACGGTCGCGTCCCACCTGGACGTTCTTCGCCCTGACCGAGCCGGCACGCGGCTCGGACGCGATGTCGCTGAGCACGCAGCTACGCAAGGCGTCGGACGGGTCGGCGACCCTGCACGGCGAGAAGCGGTACGTCGGCAACGCGACCCGCGCCGAGGTGGGCACGGTCTTCGCGCGTACCGGCTCGGGGCCGCTCGGGGTGGTCGCGGTGCTGGTGGAGACGTCGGCCCCCGGCTACCACGCGGAGGCGCTGGACACCGTCGGTCTGCGCGGCGCGCAGATCAGCGCGATCCGCCTCGACGGCGTGCCGGTGGCACCCGGCCGGATCCTCGGCGCCCACCTGCCGGCCTCGGCGCGCGGCATGTGGAGCGCACTGCGGACGTTCAACCTGCTGCGCCCCGGGGTCGCCGCCATCGCGTTGGGAATCGCGCGGGCGGCCATCGAGTATGCTCGATCGCAGTCCGGACGGGGTCGGGACGAGCTGGACCGGCTGGGTCATCGCGTTCACACCACACGCCAACTGATCCTGCGCGCCGCCCACGAGGTGGACCGGGACGCCCGCAACGGCTACTACGCCTCGGCGGCGAAGGCGCAGGCCGCCCAGCTCGCCGAGGAGGCCACCCAGCAGGCGTTGCGCATCCTCGGCCCGGGCTCCCGGTTCGCCCATCCCTGGCTGGACAAGCTGGCCCGCGACGCACGGGGGGTCGAGTTCATGGAGGGCACCCGCAACGTGCAGCGACTCACCGTGTGTCACGCACTGACCAAGGGCAGGTTCGACGATGACTGAGTACCGCCGCCAGGTGCTGCGCCAGGCCTCGCCGATGGTTCTCGGCGACCTGGTGGGCGTCCTGGTCCCGCTCGTGGTGGTCGCCCTGATGAGCCGGATGGGCGACGACTCGCTCTACATCCGCTCGTTGTTCACCCCGATCATGTTCGTGATCATCGCCCTGCACGCCGGGCTCGCCGTACCGAACCAGGTCGCGTCGGCGCTCAGCGGCGACGACGCCGAGAGCCGCATCCGGGCGCTGGCCGGGTTCGCCCGCATCGGTGCCGTGGCATCGGTCGTGGTGCTGCTGCTGCTCGGCCTGGCCGCCCCGGGGATGGCCCGGTTGTTCGGGGTCGACGCGGGGGCGCAGAGCGACTTCGTGTGGTTCGTCCGGTGGGTCTGCCTGGCCGCGCTGCTCGGACTCGGGTCGGTGCTCTGCGGAGCCACCCTGCGGGGCGCGGGACGCCCCCGGGAGGGAGCGGCGGTGCTGCTCGCCGCCGCCGCCGTGGAGATCGTCGGGGTGGCCGCGCTCGGCCTGCCCGGCGGGCTGGGCCTGGGCCTCTGGTCGGTGCCGATCGCCATCGCCGCGTCCGGCGTGGTCGGCAGCGCACTCGGTGGCTACCTGCTGTGGCGTACCGGTGTGTGGCGGCCCGGCACGTCCCTGGCCTGGCGGCCCGACCTGTTCGGCCTGCTGGCCGGCGTGGGCCTGCCGGTCTTCGCGTCGTACGTGGCCATCTTCGCCAGCAACTTCGCACTGACCTGGGTGGTGAGCGCCTTCGGCGCGACCGTGGTGTCCGGCTTCGCGGTGGCGTACGTGGTGCAGAGCGTGGTGATCGTCGCCGGGGTGGCGATCGGCGCGGCCACCGCGATCGTCGCCAATCAGTACCGGGGTGTCGGGGAGAGCCACCGGATGCCCGGCGTGCTGCGTGCCGGTCTCCAGGTGACCGCCGCGTTCTACGTGGTCTGCGCCCTGGTGGTCTGGACCGGCCGGGACTGGCTGGCCCGGGTGACCGCGGCCGACCCGGCGGTGGCCGCCGAGGCGTCCCGCTACCTCGGCATCGTCGCGCCCACCTTCGTGCTGATGGGCCTGGTCCTCGCCGCGCTCACGGTGCTGGAGCAGGTCGGCGGCGGGCCACTCGCGATCGCCCTGAACGTCGTCTACTTCGGCGGCATCGTGGCGGTCGGCGGCTACCTGGCCCGGTCCGCCGGTGGGCCCGAACCGCTGTACTGGACGATCGCGATCGCCAACCTGTTCGGCATCGCCGCCGTCGTCGCCACCGTCCTCTTCGTCCGTCGGCGAGCGGGCACCGCGACCCCGGAGACCACCGGGCACGACCAGGAAGAGAAGGAGGCGGCGGCATGGCGCGACTGACCCGGCAGGCGGTACGCATCGACGGCGAGCGGGGCGTGCTCGCCCCCGCCACCCTGGGCCAGCGCAGCATCTGGGTGGACATCGACCGGCAGATGCCGGACACCTCCTTCTACAACTCGACGGTCTTCACCCCGGTGCCCGAGGGGGTGGACCTGCCCGGCGTGCTCGCCGCGCTGAACGCCCTGGTCCGCCGGCACGAGGCGCTGCGCACCCTCTTCCACCGGGACCCGGACGGGAACCTGATGCAGCAGGTGATGGCCGCCGGTGAGCTGCCGGTGGAGATCTGCGAGGCCACCGCCGAGGACCCCGACCCACGGGCGCTCGTCGACGACCTGGAGGCACGGGTCCGGGGGCACCGCTTCGACCACACGACCGAGTGGCCGATCCGGCCCGCCGTCGGCGTGCTGGACGGCGCACCCCGGGTCGTGATCACCTGCGTGTCGCACGCGGCCACCGACTACCTGGGTACCCGGGTGATCGGTGCCGAACTGGCCCGGCTGCTGGCCGGCGAGGAGCTGCCACCGCCCGCGATGCAGCCGGTCGAGCTGGCCGAGTTCGAGCGGAGCGAGCCGGGGCGGCGGGTCCAGGAACGCTCGTTGGCCTACTGGCGGGAGCAGTTGGTGACCGCCCCGTCGGCGATCTTCACGCCCCGCGAGCCGGAGGACCTCCGGTACGCCGTCGCCACGCTCAGCTCCAGCGCGGTCAAGCTGGCCCTGGACGCCCTCGCCACCCGGTACGCCACCGGCAGCTCGGTCGTGCTGCTCACGGCCACCGCGAAGGTCCTCGGTCGGCGTACCGGCCACGACCGGGTGCCGATGATCCTGATCGCCGGCAACCGGCACCGGCCGGAGCTGCGGGGCTACGTCGGCAACCTGGTGCAGGACGTACCGGCCACGATCGACGTGTCCGCCGAGGACTTCGCCGAGCTGGTCAAGAGCTGCTGGGGTACGGCCATGAAGGCGTACCGCAGCGGGATCAGCGACCGGCAGGAGATCAGCGCACTGCGGGGCACCGTGGCCGCCACCGCCGACCCGTCCTGCTACTTCAACGACCTGCGGCAGGTCGGGCCGGACACGGGCCGGATCGAGGAGGTGACCGCCGAGCGGCTGCGTACCGCCCAGGCGACCAGCCGGCTCACCTTCGGCCCCGGGTACGAGGTGGACGAGCTGACCTTCTTCCTCAAGGTGATCGAGGACGGGCCGGACCGGCTGGAGCTGACCGTACGGGCCGACACCACCCGGCTCGGCCGCAGCGACGCCGCCGAGATCCTGCGGGAGATCGAGGAGTTGCTGGTGACGGTGGCGGCGCAGGATCGGGTCCTGGCGGCCACCGGAGCACCGTGATGCGTCTCGACGGCGTCGTCCACGTCTGGCGGATACCGCTGGGTCGTCCACTCGCCGGTGATCCGGATCCGGCCCGTCTGCTGGACCCGCACGAGCGTCGCCGGGCCGACCGGCTCGGCGACGCTCGCCACCGCCGCCGCTACGTCCACGCGCACGCCACCAGCCGACTGATCCTCGGCGGCTACCTCGGCGTACCGCCGGAGGAGGTGGTCTGGCAGCGGGGTCGGCACGGCAAGCCGGCGCTGCTCGGGCGGCCGGAGACGAAGGTCAACCTGACCCACTCGGCCGACCTGGCCCTGCTGGCGGTCACCACCGGGCGGGAGGTGGGGGTCGACGTGGAGCGCCTGGCCCGACCGGACCCGGACGGTACGCCGTCACCGTCGGGTCGGCTGGCGACGCGGTTCTATCCGCCGGGCGAGGCGTCCCGGGTCGGCCGCGCTCGCGGTCCGGCCCGGGACTGGTGGTACCTGCGCTACTGGACCCGCAAGGAAGCCTGCGTGAAGGCCAGCGGTGGGCGGCTGGTGCAGGGACTCCGGGTCCGGGTCGCCGGATCGCAGTCGTACGGTCGCGGCCTGCGCTGCCGCGGCGAGACCGGCCTGCCCGGCCCGTGGATGGTGCGGGACCTCACGCTCGGCGACGGGCACCTGGCCTCGGTCGCGTTGACCGGGACCGCCGACTACCGGGTGGTGGTGCGGACCTGGCCGGGGCTACGCCGGTTCGGCCTGGATGAGCCGTTCCCGCAGGGCGATCGCCACGGCGAGCGTGCGGTTCGGTGAGTCCAGTTTGGTCATGATGCTGCCGACCAGCCGCTTGGCGCCGTGTTCCGAGACACCGAGTCGGCGGCCGATCTGCCGGTTGCTCAGCCCCTCGGCGAGCAGCGTCAACGTCTCCCGCTCCCGGGCGGTGAGCACCGCCGCCCGGCCACGCTCCCGCCGCGTCCGGCCGGTGGCCAGCTTGAGCAGGTGCCGGCTCAGTTCCGCGGGCACCACCAACTGGCCGTCGGCCACCTGCGCCAGCGTGCGGTGCAGCGATTCCGGCGTCAGGTCCGTGGCCAGGAGGTAGCCGTCCGGCGTCAGCCATCGCACGATGTCGACCTGGTCCGGCTCGTCGAGCAGCACGAGGAGCTTGTGCTGCCGCCCGTCGTCGTGCCCTCGCAGCGTGTCGGCGCGGCTGAGGGCCCGGGGCGAGGCGATGACCACGTCCGCCCCGTCCGGTCCGGCCAGTAACCGCACCTTCGGCACCTGCTGCACGACGGCCGCCACGCCGCGCCGGGTCACCTCGTTGTCGACCACCACGGCGATCGTCAGGTCGCCGGTCGGCGGTGTCGGCCGGTACCCGGCGGACATCACCGGCCAGATCGTCTTCTGCACCATTTCCCCCGTCTCGCTTCCGCTCGTTGAAATAGCGTCGCAGGGCCACCATAAACATCCGGCAATGGCCGCAGTAGTGGTAGCTACGGAGGTGGTGGTTCCACCGCGCGAAGGTGGCAGACGGTCTACGACCAAAGTAGTAGACGCATCTGCCGTTGTTGACGGAGCCGAATTGCCACCCGGCTGACCGAGAATAGACGCATCATTGCTGTACCGCTATTCGAGGGGCGCCGATGTCTATTCAGTCGATTGCGGATCCACTGTCGAGCGGTTCGCTGTCCCGCGTCGTCGGCCTCTCATTCTCGGAGAGCCGTCCGGTGGTGCAGGCCGTCTTCCAGCTCCGCTTCCTGACCGGCGCGCTGATGGCCGCACCACCATTTCATCCGACCGCGGTACGGGACCTGACAGTCGGCGCGCTGGCCTGGCTCTGCGCCACCTGGCAGGTCTATCTGCTCAACGGCCTCTGCGACCGCACCGAGGACCGGCACAACGGCTCGGCCCGGCCGCTCGCCACCGGGGCGCTGTCCGCCGCCTCCGCCGGTGGGGCGGCGGCTGCCCTCAGTCTGCTCGCGATGACCCTCGGCCTGATGGTCTCCCCCGGCTTCGCCGTCCTGGTGGCGGCCATGCTGGCGCTCGGCTGGCTCTACTCGGCCGCACCCCGACCGCAGAAGGCCAACCTGCCCGGCTTCGTCGGCGTGGTGGTGGCCGGCGGCCTGGTCACCTACCTGGCGGGCTGGCACGCGGCCGGCGGCGGCGTACCGGACCCACGGGCGGCGGCGGTGGCCGTGGCGTTGTCGTTCTGGATGGGCCTGGTGGGCATGACCAAGGATCTGCCGGACGTGGCCGGCGACCGGCTGGCCGGTCGGCACACCCTGCCGATCGTGCTGCCCGAACGCGTCGCGCGGGGGCTGCTCGCCACCGGCGCGCTGCTCGTCGCGGCGGGACTGGCCACGGTCGCCGTCTCCGAGCCGACCCTGGTGCCGGCGGCCGGACTGCTGCTGGCCGGTGCGGTGGTGCTGGGCGTCTGCGTACTGACCCGGATCAGCCACGGCGACCGCAGCCGCCGACGCCGCCCCTACCGGGCCTTCATGGTCACCCAGTACGCGGTGCACCTGACGGTGATCGCCCAGTGCCTCGCGAGCTGAGCGACCGCCCCGCCGCTCCCTCCGGGTCAGCGGGAGAGCCGTTGCCCGTCGGAGATGATCCGGCGGGCGACCGCCTTGCGGATCGCGTCCACCCGGGACACGGCGTTCAGCTTGGCGTACGCGTTGGTCAGGTGCCGTTTCACGGTGGCCTCGGTGATGTGCAGCCGGGAGGCGATCTGTTGGTTGCTCAGCGCGCTCGCGGCGAGGACCAGGACCTCCCGCTCCCGCTGGGTCAGCGCCGTACCCGACCCGCCCGAGCCGGGCGGTCGGCGGTCCAGTTGCTCGACCGTGCCACGCGAGACCGCCAACAGGACGTTCGCCGACGGGCGACGCACCGACCGGACCGCCGCCAGCAACTCGTCGCGCAGGATCGTCTTCAACATGTACGCGCTGGCGCCCGCCTCCAGCACCTCACGGACCAGCTCGGCGTCGTCGTGCATGGTGAGCACGATGATCTGCACCTCACGGCGCTGGTGCAACACCTGCCGGATGGTCTCCGTGACCCCCGCCCCCGGCATCTCCACGTCCAGCAGCAGCACGTCCGGCCGGTGGGCGACGACCAGCTCGATCGCCTCCGGGCCGCTGCCGCCCTCACCGACGATCCGGATGGTCGGGTCCGTGCCGAGCACCTCCTTGAGGCCCTCGCGGAACAGGTTGTGGTCGTCCACCACCACCACGCGGATGGTGTCCGAGGTGTTCATCCTTCCGAGCCGTAGAGCGGCACCTCGACCGCGACAACGGTGCCGCTGCCGGGTGCGGAGGTGATGGTGAACCGGCCGTTGAGCAGGTCGGCGCGCTCGGCCATGGACCGGAGCCCGAAACCGGCGGTCTGCGCGTCGATCAGGTCGAAGCCCCGACCGTCGTCGATCACCTCGGCGTTGATGGCGTCCTCCGTGGCGACGATCGTGATCCGCAGCTCGGTGGCCTCGCCGTGCCGTACCGCGTTGCGGGCGGCCTCGCGCAGGATGAGGTACAGCTCCTCACCGACCTCGCGGGGCATGACCTTGACGTCGCCGGTGACGGTCAGTCCGGTGCGGATGGTGGCCGGCACGCTGGCCGAGAGGTAACCCCGCAGGGCCGGCTCGATGCCGTCCGCGCCGAACGAGCGGCGCAGTTCGGCGGTCAGCTCCTGGACGGTCTGCAACGCCTCCCGCATCTCGTGCATCGCGGCGCCGACCTTGGCGTCGGCCCGGGGCCGGTCGTGCGTGCCGTAGTGGCGGGACAGATCGAGGTTCTGCAGGGAGAGGCCGATCGAGTGACCGAGCCGGTCGTGCAGGTCGCGGGCGATCCGACGACGCTCCTCGCGGCGCGACGCCTGCAACTTCTCGATCAGGTAGTTCACGTACGCCAGTGAGGAGAGCGACACCCGCCGGGAGATGGCGTCGTGCAGGGCGAGGGCGATGGCCGCGACCCGGGCCGGATCGGTGATGACGTATCGACGTAGGATGATCGGCAGCGCGACCTCGAAAAGCAACGCGGCGGCCCGTAACGACTCGATCGGATGGATGTTGCGCAGCGCCCGGTCCACGCCGATCTCGGTGGGCAGCAGCGCGTGATCGACCACCTCGTCGATGTCGTCGACATCCGCGGACGGATCGACCGCCGACGCCGGCAGGTCGAATTGCTCCGCCACGTCGGTGACGATCGCGTGGACGTTGCGCCGCAACTGACCGAGCACCGGTGCATTACGGGTCAGCGCGATCGAGGCGGACTCCAGACGCCTGTGGTGCTCCCGAAAGATCTCTTCGGCCAGTCCGTCGTGCGTACTTGTCTGATAACCCACGTGCTTCCCTGTATTCGATTCCACTGATTAGGCCCACAGATATTCCTACTACGTGTCCCCGCGCGTGGATCCGATTACCGGCTTGTTTCATGGGAGCGCTCCCGAGGCGCTCACTCTAACAGGAGACATGGATCACAGCAAGCAAGGTGCGCGTTTACCGTCGCCGCCCGGGTGCACTCAGCGACCGCCCCACCACGGCAAACCGCCGCCGACCGCAGGCAGGGCCGCCGATTGTCGAGCGCCGGACACAGCGGCCGATAAGACCGTTTTGGACCGACCGGTCGGCAGATATTCGGAAACCGATGTGTGCGACCCGAGAAGTGATCGATCAAATCGTGGACAACCCCACGTCGAACGGCGAGCAACAATTGACCGAAAGGGGGAGCCAGGTGCCCGACGATGCCGACGTCGGACCGCCTTTCGTCCCCTGTGGACATCGACTGCCACCACGCGGCGCGCCGCGCCGACGGACTGTCGGAGGCGTACGCCATGCTGCGGCAATGAACTCGTCGCCGCAGTGGCTCAGCCGCTACCGCAGGGGTCAACGGGAGCAGGTCTGGCACGAGCTGCACCAGTGGGGCAGCAGCATCCGGCTCCGCCCCGAGCTGGCCGAGGAGGCGCAGTCGGTCTGCGACGAGATGGCCCGTCGGGTCCGGCAGAACGTCGAGGTCGTGGTGGCGCGGCTGACCGCCGCCGGCTACCGGTTCCACGAGAACGACGACGAGCAGACACCGGTGCCGCGCCCGTACGTCCCGCCGACAGCGCAGGCCGACGCGTACGCCGACTGGCTCCGGGACCGGTTCGGCGCGGTGCCGATGACGGTGTGCTCCTGGGTCCGGCTGGTGGGTGACGTCTGGCTGGTCGGCACGCACCCGGAGTGGGCCGGCTCCGCGTCGGCCGACCCGCTGGTGATCGAGCTGGAGGGATCCCGCCACCCCGACGGGCCGTCCCTGCGCGACTACCACGACGAGGAGTGGACCGACTGGCAGGAGGCGCAGGCGACCGACGAGGAACCCGGGGTGTTCGTGCTGCCGGTCGCGCCGGACCGGCTGCACAAGGAGAACACCAGCGGCGGCGGGCCGTACGGCTTCGTGCTGCCCGACGGGTGCGTGGACGGGCTCTTCGTCGGCGAGACGACCACCTCGTTCGTCGCCTACCTGAACCAGGTCTTCGGCAGCGGCGGCTTTCCCTGGCCGACCGGCTCGGAGGGCGAGTGGCAGATCAAGCGCGGCCTGGCCGAGGACCTGCTCCCGCTCTGACCGTTCCCCGCGTCACCCCCGGGCGCGCTCAAGGCCGTCGTGGCCGGAGGCGTCGGCTACGTGCTCAACGCGTTAGTCACGTGGCCGTCACCGCGACGCCCCAGTGCGGAGCGGCGACCCGGGTGGGCAGCGGCGACCCGGCCGGTGACGCGCCGATGCGCGGGCCGGTCGGGTCGCCGTGTCGTTGATCCGGTTGTGCCCGCCGCCCGCCGGCCACCACGGTGGGGGCGCCGACCACCGGAAGGGACGCCGATGACCAGTGAACGCGAGACCGTGGAGGTCGACCCCACGCTGTTCCAGGCCGTCTACGACTCACCCGCGTCGCTGCCCGGCCGGCACCGCTGGACCACCCCGGAGGCCGACGTCCGGCGGATCGAGAAGCTGCTCGGCATGCCGCCGCGCACCATCGGTGCACCGCTCTGGGTCAGCGGTGACCAGCCGGACTGTCCCAAGTGCGGTCGCCGGATCACCTGGTACGACATCGTCGCCTCGGCGCTGAAGGGCGTCCACGACCCCGCGATGATCGCCACCGTGATCCTCGGCGACCGTCGGTACGTCAACACCGGGCTGCCCGCCGCCATCCCCGGTGTCCGCTGCACCGACTGCCGCTCGCCGATCGACGGGCTACGCAGCTTCAAGTGCCACAACTGGGCGTACGCCTTCGACGACCTGGCCGCCGTACAGCAGCGGATGGCGGGCAGCTAGATGTTAGGAAGGGACCCTTCCTATACACGAGGCGTTAGTAGGGGACCCTTCCTTACACAGCACCCCTGCACAGCGCCCTCAGCAGCATGCGGCGCCGGCTCAGCCGGCGGCGGCACGGCGGGTGGGGCGGCGGCCGGGGGGTGCGGTCGGCTCGTCGCCGAAGTCCGGCACCGGCGGCATCGGGCGGTGCGTCGGGGTGCCGGCGACCACCCGCACCTGCTCGCCGTGGTGCCACAGGTCGACGGTGGTGTCGGCCGGGGCGTCGGGCAGTTCGTAGCGGGCCTCGTCGGCGGTGATAGTGACCAGCAGCCGGTGGCCGTGCCAGCACAGGCTGAACGCCAGCCGGTCGATCCGGTCCGGCAGCCGGGGATCGAACGAGAGCAGCTCACGGTCGTCGCGCATGCCACCGAAGCCCTGCACCAGCGCCAGCCAGGAGCCGCCCAGCGAGGCCAGGTGCAGCCCGTCGCCCGTCTTGTCGCCGATGTCCAACAGGTCCTGCAACACCGACTCGGCGAACAGGTCGTACGCCAGGTCGAGGTGACCCAGTTCGGCGGCGAGCACCGCCTGCGGCGCGGCGGACAGCGACGAGTCCCGGACCGTACGCGCCTCGTAGTAGGCGAAGTTGGCCGCCTTCTCCTCGGCGGTGAACTCCCCGGGGCAGCGCAGCATGGCCAGCACCAGGTCGGCCTGCTTGACCACCTGACGGCGGTACAGCTCCAGGTAGGGGAAGCTCAGCAGCAGCGGATAGTCGTCGTCACCGGTGTCGGCGAAGTTCCACTCCGGTTGGCTGGTGAAGCCGGCCGCCTGCTGGTGCACCCCGCGCTTGGCGTCGTACGGCAGCACCATCGCCTCGGCCGCCGCCCGCCAACCGGCCACCTCGGCCGGGTCCACGCCCAACCGACCGGCCGCCTCCGGGTACCGCTCGACCGCGTCGGCCGCACCGCGCAGGTTCCGCCGGGCCATCAGGTTGGTGAACGCGTTGTCGTCGACGAGTGCGGCGTACTCGTCCGGGCCGGTGACGCCGTAGATGTGGAAGCCGCCGTCGTCGGTGAAGTGCCCGAAACCGTGCCACAGCCGGGCGCTCTCCACCAGCAGTTCCAGCCCGGACCCGGCCCGGAACTCCTCGTCGCCGGTGGCAGCGGCGTAGCGCAGCACCGCGTCGGCGATGTCGGCGTTGACGTGCAGCCCGGCGGTGCCGGCAGGCCAGTAGCCGGAGCACTCCTCGCCGCCGATGGTCCGCCACGGGAAGGTCGCGCCGGTCAGCCGCAGCTCCGCCGCGCGTTCCCGCGCCTGGGGCAGGTGCGCGTACCGCCAGCGCAGGGCGGAACGGGCCACTCCGGGAGCGACGTACGTCAGCACCGGCAGCACGTACTGCTCGGTGTCCCAGAGCACGTGTCCGTCGTACCCGTTACCGGTCAGGCCCTTGGCCGGGATGCTCAACGCGTCGTCCGACCGGCCCGCCTGGATCAGGTGGAACATGGCGAACCGGATCGCCAGTTGCAATTCCTCGTCACCGTCGAGCAGCACGTCGGCGGTCTGCCAGGCGGTGTCGAGGGCGGCCCGCTGGTCGGCGAGCAGGGTGGCGAAACCGGCATCGCGGGCGGCGTACGCCTCGGCGGTCACCTGGTCGGCGAGTGCCTCGGCGTCGGTGCCGTCGACCGGGGTCCACTCGTACGCCACGTACTTGGTGAGGCGTACCCGCTCGCCGGGCGCGACCGTCCCGGTGAGGGTGAGTCGGATCCGGTCCTCGGTGGCGTCGGTGCTGGTGGCGATCTCGTCGGGGGTCGACAGCCGGTGCGCCACCGCGACGGCGATCCGCTGTTCACTGTGCTCGGTGCGGTGCACCAGGACGCCGTCGGTGCCGTCCGCGTGGTGCCGCTCGGCGATCAGCGGATCGTGGATGGTCGAGGCGGCCCGGGGGTCGTCGGCGCGTTCCGGGACCCGCTCGTTGGCCAGCAGGTCCGCGCAGATCCGCAGCTCCACCGCGTCGTCCAGGGGTTCCACCGTCCAGTCCAGGGCGGCCACCCGGCGACGCGGCAGCGACACCAGCCGGGTGCCGCGGATCCGCACCCCGTGCCCGGCGGGCGAGGTCCACTCGGTGACCCGTTCCACCACCCCGGCCCGCAGGTCGAGCACCTGCTCGTGGGTGCGCAGCGTTCCGGTGCGGATGTCCAGCGGTTCACCGCCGACCCAGAGCCGGACGAGGGTGGCGTTCGGCGCGCTGATCAGCGTGTCGCTGAGCTGCGGGAAGGCGTACCCGTCCTCCGGGTAGTCGAGCTTCCGCCGCTCGTGGAACCCGTTGAGGTAGCTGCCCGGCATCTCGCAGGGGTCGCCTTCGTCGAGGGTCCCGCGCCAGCCCACCCAACCGTTGCTCAGCGCGAAGATCGATTCGGTCTCGCCGAGCCGGTCCAGGTCGTCCTGGGTACGGACGATCCGCCACCGGTCGTCCGGTGCCGGTGACGGCTGGTCGGGGGTGCTCTGCACAGCGCCTCCTGGGGTGCGACGACGAGCCCTGCGGACCGTCATTTCCCCGCCGGCCCACGCACCACACCAGGAGCCGACCCGCTCACCACACCAGCAGCAGCGCCCCCAGGGTGCCGAGCACCAGGTACGGCCCGAACGGCAGGTGGCTCGACCAGCGGGCCCGGCCGGTGACCAGCAGGATCAGCGCCACCAGACCGGAGAGGACCAACGCGAGCAGCAGTCCCGTCACGAGCAGGCTCCAGCCGTACCAGCCGAGCAACGCGCCCGCGCTGAGCGCGAGCTTGGCGTCCCCGATGCCGAACCCCCGCGCACCGAGCAGCAGCGTGGTGACCGCGAAGAAGAGGGCCAGCCCGAGCCCGGCGGCGGTGGCGCGCCCCCAGGGTGCGGCCCCGGCACCGGTCAGCGCGGCGACGCCGAGCAGCAGCCAGGTGCCGGCGGCGGCCGGCCAGGTGAGCCGGTCCGGCAGCCGGTGCACCGCGAGGTCGACGAAGACCAGGGGAATCGCGAAGGCCAGCCACCACGCGGCAGCGGCGGACTCGGCGGCCGGCGGGCGGGTCAGCAGCAGCCCGGCGAGGACGGCCACGGCGACCAGCTCGACGCTGCCCGGTGGCGCGCCGACCCGCGCGCCGCATCCGTCGCAGCGGGCGGTCGGCCCGAGCGCAGGCCACGGCCGGTCCAGGCTGATCGGAGCGCCGCAGGCGTCGCAGCCGGAGTGGTTGCCGACCTCGGCGGGTACGGCGAACCGCGCGATCGCGTACCGCATCAGCGGGGTGATCGCCAGTACGGCCAGGGCGCGCCGACCCGGCCGGCGGGTGGCGGGGGCGTCCGGCGGCGGTGGGTGCTCGGCCGGTGCCCGCTCGCGCAGCGGCGGGTTCGGGTCGGGCCGGCTCATGCGGCAGACTCCGCAGTCGACCCCACCACGGACCGTAGTGTGTCCGCTCGGTGCGGGTGGCGGAACGAACGTCGGGCCGGGGCTCCTCCGGCACTCGCGCAGTGTCGACCGAAACGCGCCCGAGAGACTGATGCAATTCCCATGGAATGCAATTGGCGGGGATTCAAGCCCGATATGACCGGGGACAGATCAGACCACATGCCATTTCCCGTGACATGACGAACGGCTGATTGGCCGCTCCACGAACGACGGTTCGGCACGACCGACCGTACGCGCCTACCCGACGCTCCGGGCGTCGCGACCGACGCCCGCAACCTACCGGTAACCACCCGACACCACCACCATTCATGACTCAGCGTGTTCGGTTGAATTGCCTCTGTTGCATCGGCCGGCATCAGCTTATGCTCGCCCCTTGGACGCGGCGCAACCACGTCCACGGGGGCATCACCAGCCAGGCAGTGCATTTCTAGAGATCCAAGCAGGTAAATGCGGCTGCGATTCGGGCAGGACCGGGGAAAGCCCCTCCGGTCGCACTACCGCACGCCTGGGAAACGCCGGCGACGGCGGTCGCCGGATCAGCACCGAGGAGGGCACGAAGGTGCGAGCACGGCAGCTCAGCCGCTGGACGGCCGGTCTGGTCGCGGTGGCGGCGGTCGGCACGACCACCGCCTGCGGCGGCGCTCAGGAAACGACCACCACCACAGCGTCCGAGCGACGCGGGACACCGGCCGACACGCAGCGGGTGGCCGAGGAGAAGGCCGCCGAGAAGGCGGCGCTGGCGGCCTACGACGGCTATCTCACCGCCTCCCGCACGGCGAGCCGCCGCAGCGACCCGCAATACCCGGAGTTGACCCGCTTCCTCGGTGACCCACTGCTGACCCGGGTCCGGCTCAGCCTGGTCAAGGCCCGCGACAACGGTGCCGTCAGCGCCGGCACGATCCGCTCCGACCCCGCCGTGACCTCGGTCAACCTGGACGCCTCACCGCCCACGGTGGAGATCCAGGACTGCCTCGACGCCACCGGCTACCGGCTGGTCTACCGCTCCGACGAGAAAAAGACCGTGCCCGGCACCCGGGGCTCCCGACACCTGGCCACCGCCACCGCCATGCGCTACCCCGACGGTCGCTGGCTGATCAGCACCGGCGCCGCCCACCGGGACCAGCCGTGCTGACCCCGGGCGCGACGCGAGCCGTTCGGCGCGTGGACGACGCCGGGCTATCACGTCCCGGTCGCCGGCTGGTCCGCCGCGCGCTGCTCGGCAGCGCCCTGGCCCTGCTGCTGACCACCGGGCCAGCGGTGCCGGCACACGCCGACCCCGGCGCCGAGTGCCCACCCGCCCAGCCGAACTGCAACGTCTGGGACGACGACCCCGGCACCCCCGGCAACGGTGGCAACAACGGCGGCGGCAACAACGGCGGTGACAACGGGGGTGGTGGCGGCGGGGTCTGCCAGTGGAACGGACGCACGATCCCCTGCTACACAGATGAACTGGGCTGGTTCAACAGCAACGACGGTTGCTACTACAAGCTCGCGGAGCCGCAGCCGGAGGCCGACGAGGGTCACCGGTGGTACGTCCGCGCCTGCAACGGCGGTGACCTCGGCTCGGTGGTGACCGTCCAACTACCAGAGGCGCCACCGGGCTTCGGGGCTCCGCCGGACCCGGAGGAGTTGGCCCGTCGGGCGTTCGCCTCGATCAGCCTCGTCGCTCCCCGGGCCAGGGTCGCACCCCGCAAGTCCATCGGCCCCGGCCTGGTCGGCCTGCCGGTCTGGATGTGGGCGGAACGCGGGCCCAACCAGTTCGGCCCGCTGACCGCCTCCGCCTCGGACCGGGGCCTGACGGTGAGCATCCGCGCCGAGGTCGACAGGGTCGTCTGGGAGATGGGCAACGGCGTCGAGGTCACCTGCAAGGGCCCGGGCACCGCGTACGACCGGAACGGTCGGCACGCCGGCCAGAAGTCCCCGGACTGCGGCTATCACAGCGGCTACCCGAGAGCCGACACGTACGAGGTCCAGGCGACGACGCACTGGAACGTGACGTGGGAGGGCGGCAACCGGAGCGGCACCATCCCCGGCGTCACCCGCACCACCGGTGTGGTCGAGATCCAGATCAACGAGCTTCAGGTGGTGACCCGATGAGCGTGGCGACCCGCAACGGCAACCCTTCGGTGGACGCGCCGGTCGCCCCACCCCGGGTGGTCCGGCAGCGCCGGGTACGCCCCGGCCTGCTCGGCCTGGCCGTCCTGCTGATCGCCCTCGGCGGCCTGGGCTCGGCGTTCGCGATCACCTCGGTCCGCGCCACCGGCAGCTACCTGGCGGTGGCGCAGACCGTCGAGGTGGGCAGCGTGATCGGCGCGGACGACCTGGTGGCCGTGCAGGTGGCCGGCGGGCAGGGACTCGACCCGGTGCCGTCCGGCCGGCTCGCCGAGGTGATCGGGATGCGGGCGGCCGTCTCGCTCGCCCCGGGGACGCTGCTGACCATGGCTCAGCTCACCGACGACCCGCTGCTCGGCCCCGGTCAGCAGCAGCTCGCCCTCGGGCTGCGCGCGGCCCAGGTCCCCGCACCGAAGCTCCGCCCCGGCGACCAGGTCCTGCTGGTGAGCACCCCGAACAACGACGGCAACAGCAGCGGCGGTGGCTCGTCGAGCGCCACCCGGTTCACCGCGACCGTCACCGACGCGGTCAGCACCGAGGGCCGTGACGAGGTCGTGGTCTATCTGGCCCTGGCCGTTCGGGACGTACCGGCCGTGGTGGCGCTGGCCGCCCAGGATCGGATCGCGGTCGTGTTGACCAAGGCGGCCTGAGCATGGCGATCATCGCGCTGGTCTCGGCCAAGGGCTCGCCGGGGGTGACCACCACGGCGCTGGCCTGCGCGTTGAGCTGGCATCGACGGCTGGTGCTCGCCGAGTGCGACCCGGCCGGCGGCTCGGTGCTCGCCGGCTACCTCGGCGGTGCGCTCGACGGCCCCCGGGGCATCGGCGAGCTGGCCGTCGGCGAGCTGCGCGACGGCAGCCTGGAGTCAACGTTCTGGTCGCAACTGGTCGACCTGGACGCGCCCCGGCGCGAGCGGCTGCTGCTGCCCGGCGTCGTCGACCCGGCCCAGGCGGGCAGCGTCATCCCGCTCTGGCAGCGGTTCGCCGACTACTTCGGCGGGCTGGAGCACGGCGACCCGCCGTACGACGTGCTCGTCGACTGTGGACGGCTGCACGTGGTCGGCACGCCGTGGCCGCTGCTGCGGGCCGCGTCGGTGGTGCTGGTGGTGAGCCGGGCACAACTGCCCGACCTGTCCGGCACCCGCGCCATGATCCAGACCATCGAACGGGACTTCGCCGAGCACCGGGTGCAGCCCGGCACGCTCCGGCTGCTGCTGGTCGGCGGTGGCCACGGCAAGACCGAGGTCAGCAAGGCGTTGCACACGCCGGTCATCGCCCGGTTGCCGCACGATCCGCGTACCGCCGAGGTGCTCAGCCTGGGCGGCACCGTTCGGGCGTCCCGACCGCTGCTGCGCGCGGCCCGGGGCCTGGAGGTACCGGTCGGCGCGCTGCTGGAACGGCGACGGGCCCGACTGGCCTGGCCGGTGACCCAGGGGGTGCCGGATGCGGTTTGAGCCGGTCTCGTCGGACCCCCGCCGGTTGCCACCCGGCGCGACCTCGACCGCGCCGCCGCTGCCACCGGTCAACGGGCGGCACCATCCGCCGATGCCGGTCCCCGTCGCACCGACGGCACCCGAACCGCCGCCCCGGCCCCGGGTGGACTTCCAGATCGTCCGCGAGCTGCGCCGGGAGTTGAGCGAGCGGCTCACCCGCTGGCAGCGCGGCCGGGAGTTCACCGTCGACGAGGAGGACACCGAGCGGGCCCGGCTCGCGGTCGAACTGGTCGCCGAGTACGCCGACTCGGTGCGCCGGGCAGGTACGCCGATGGCCGCGGGCGAGGAGCGACTGCTGCTCGACCAGGTCACCGCCGAGCTGGCCGGTCTCGGGCGGCTCCAGACGCTGCTCGTCGACGACAGCATCGAGGAGGTACACATCCTCGGCTGCGACCAGGTGCGTATCACCCGGCACGGCGGCGGCGTGGACTGGGCCGACCCGATCGCGGACAGCGACGACGAGCTGGTGGAGATCCTCCAGGCAGCCGCCCGCCGGGCCGGCGCCACCGAGCGGTCGCTCTCCACCTCGAAGCCCACCCTGGACCTGCAACTGCCCGACGGCAGCCGGTTGGCCGCCGTGTTCCTGGTCAGCCACCGCCCGTACGCGGTGATCCGCAAGCACAACACGCTCGACGTGACCCTGGACGACCTGGCCGGGGCGCGGGGCGACCTGGACGAGATGGTCGACCCGCTGCTGCGGGACTTCCTCCGCGCGTCCATGCGCGCCGGGCTGAACATCATGGTCGCCGGGCTGGCCGGTGCCGGTAAGACCACCGTCATCCGGGCGCTGATGAGCGAGATCCCGCCGGACGAGCCGTACGTGCTGCTGGAGGAGAGCCGGGAGCTGCTGCCGGCTCGGCGCGGCGCGCGGCACCGGGCGGTGATGAGCTTCGAGGCACGGGAGGGGCACGGCGAACGCGGGCCGGACGGCCGCCCGGCCGGTGAGGTGAGCATCGCCGACCTGATCCCCGTCTCGCTGCGGATGGGCGTGCTGCGGATCATCGTCGGCGAGGTGCGGTCCCGGGAGATCGTGCCGATGCTCCAGGCGATGACCACCAGCCGGGGTTCGATGTGCACGATCCACGCGCGTACCCCCGGCGGGGTGAGCGAACGGATCATCGAGTTGGCGCTGGCGCACGGCCGGGAGATGACCGTCGACCAGGCCCGCCGGATGGCGGGCAACGCCCTCGACCTGATCGTCTATGTCAACGTGGAGGACGAGACCGGGATCGGTGGCCGCAAGCACCGGTTCGTCTCGCACGTCGAGGAGGTCCTCGGCGTCGGCGAGGCCAGCCGCATCACCACCACTCAGGTGTTCGGGCCCGGCCCGGACGGCCGGGCCGTCCCCCGGCACCTGCCGGAACGGATCCGCGACCAACTGCTGCGGGTGGGCTACGACGCCCGGCTGCTGAGCCGCTGGATCGAAGCGGGCCAGGGCGCGTGGCGACGCCCCAAGCAGACCCGACTCGGGCGGCGGTGACCGTGCTCGACAACATCCAACTGATCGCGGTGGTCTCCGGGGCGGCCTGCGTGGCCGGGCTGGTGCTCACGGTCGTCGCGCTGGTCGGCACCCGCCGCCCGCCCGGTCCGGCACCCGGCGCGGGTCCGGGGCTCAGTCGGCTGTGGCGCGGCTCCGGCACAGTGCGCGAACAGCAGACCCACCAGGCGTTGCTGATCGGCGCGGTGGTCGCGGGCGCGCTGGCCTTCCTGGTGACCGGGCTGCCGGTGGTCGGGTTGCTGGTCGCGGTGGCGGTACCCGGTACGCCCTGGCTGTTCTCGGTGGGCCGGGCGGAACGGCGGGCGATCGCCCGGATCGAGGCGGTCGGCGAGTGGACCCGTCGGCTCAAGGACGTCTCCTCCACCGGGCAGGGTCTCCAACAGGCGATCATCGGCACCGTCGGCACCGCACCGGAGGAGATCCAGGAGGAGGTACGCCTGCTCGCCGCCCGGCTCCAGGCCGGGTGGCTGGCCCGTTCCGCCCTGCTGGCGTTCGCCGACGAGATCGGTGACCCGGTCTGCGACCAGGTGGTGGCGGCGCTCATCCTGCACCTGACCGACCGGGGCGAACGCCTCGGCGACGTGCTCGGCTCGATCGCCGCGGCGGCGTCCGCCGAGGTCGCCACCCGACGCGAGATCGAGGCCAAGCGCACCCAACCCCGGTTCGCGGTCCGCTTCCTGACCGGGATGACCCTGGCCACCATCGGGTACGGGCTGCTCAACCGCGAGTACGTGCAGCCGTACGACACGCCGTTCGGCCAGGTGGTGATGGCGGTGCTCGGTGCCGCCTTCGTCGGCCTGCTGGCCTGGGTGCGGTCGATGAGCCAGCCGCCGCGACCGGCCCGCTTCCTGCCCGCCCCCGACCCACGGGAGGTGGTGGCGTGAACCTGCACCTCACCATCGCGGTGCTCAGCGGTGCCGTGGTCGGGCTGGGCGTCTTCCTGATCGTGCGTGAACTGGTGCCGGCGACCCCGGCGCTCGGTCCGGCGCTGCGTCGGCTGCACCAGCCGCCGGGGACGGCCCGGCTCGCCCCGGCCGACCGCCGGCTGGACTGGCTGACCGGGCTGGCCCGCTGGCTGCGTCCGCCGCACCGGCAACTGGCCCTGCTCGACCGCACTCCCGAGCAGTACGCCCTCTCCCTCCTGCTGTCCGCGTTGATCGGGCTCGCCGCACCGGCCCTGCTCGGCTTCACGCTGTTCGCCGTGGGCGTCTCGCTGCCGCTGACCGTGCCGGTGCTGGGCAGCATCGGTCTGGCAGTGCTCTGCGCGCTGGTCGCGCACCGGTCGCTGATCGCCCGCGCCGAGACGGCCCGGGACGAGTTCCGGCAGGCGGTCTGCACCTATCTGGACCTGGTCGCGTTGCAGCTCTCCGCCGCGCACGGCCCGGTGCAGTCGTTGGAACGGGCCGCCGCCATCTGCGAGGGCTGGGTCTTCGACCGGATCTCCGAGGCACTGCGGATGGCCCAGATGCAGATGCACTCGCCGTGGGACGAACTCCGCGACCTCTCCGACCGGATCGGCATCCCGGAGCTGGGCGACGTCGGCGCGATCATGCGTTCGTCCGGCAGCGAGGGCGCCCAGGTGCACGAGACCCTGCGCAGCCGCGCCGACTCGCTGCGCGACCAGATCCGCACCGACAACCTGGCCCGGGCCGAGGGGGTGACCAGCCGACTCGACATTCCCGGCGCGCTGCTGGTCTTCGTCCTGCTCGGCTTCGCCATCTATCCGTTCCTCGCCCGCCTCTGACACACGACCTCGACCGAAGGAGCCCCGATGTCCGTCCTCACCGAACTGAACGCCGCGCTGGGCGTGCGGCTGACCCACGTGCAGACCGCGCTGCGGGCGCGGCTTGTGCACCTACGGGGCGACCGTGGCGACAGCCCGGTACCGACCGCCGTGATCATCTTCGGCCTGGTGACCGTGGCGTTGGCGGTCACGGCAGCGGCCCTGACCGCCGCCAACAACTGGATGGGCCGCATCCCCGGACCGCCGGCCCCATGACGATGCGCCGCCGCCGCTACGCCGAGTGCCGGATGGTCACGGTCATCCGGCACCCTCGGCCGCCCGGTGACGGCGAACGCGGCGGCAACCCGGTGGAACTGGCTGTGGTGCTGCCGGCGATCCTGATCCTGCTGTTCGGCTCAATCCAGGTGGCCGCCGTCTTCGTCGCCAGGTCCACCGCGCTCAACGCGGCACAGAGCGGAGTCAACGCACAGCGGCTCCACCAGGCCCCGGCGGGTGCCGGCGAGGAACGCGCCGCACGCTTCCTCACCCAGGCCGGTGACTGGCTGGTCGACTGGGACGACCCGGGACCGGACTGCACCGTCACGGCAACCGACGTGACCTGCACGGTGACCGGTCGGTCGCTGTCGATCGTGCCGGGAGTCAGCTTCTCCATTCGACAGACCGCACACGGGACGGCGGAACGATGGACCGCACCATGAGCCGGGGCTCGGTGTCGATCGAAGTGGCCGTCCTGGCGCCCGCGTTCCTGGCCATGATGGTGCTGGCCGGAGTCGCCGGGCGTACCGCCGTGGCCAGCGAGGCACTGGAGGCGGCGGCACACGACGCCGCCCGCGCGGCCTCCATTTCCCGCGACGCCCGCACCGCCCGCATCGAGGCCCGCGACGCGGTCCGCAGCCAGCTCGACTGGCGGGGCTTGGCCTGCACCGGCCAGCCGGAGGTGACCTTCAGCGGGTCGGTCGACGGCCAGCCCACCACCTTGGGGCAGGCGTTCAGCAGTTCCGTCGGGCAGGATGCCACGGTCACCGTGCAGATTGCCTGCACGGTTTCCTACCAGGACATCAGGATCTCCGCCCTGAGGATGCCGAGCGGGAATCGGATCACCGCCTCGTTCACCTCGCCGTTGGACCGTTACCGGAGCCGGGGATGACGGCCGGACGGGGGGACGCCGGGCGAGTGAGCATCTTCCTCGCCGTGGCGATGATCGGCGTACTCGGCATCATCGGCATGGCGTTCGACGGCGCCGGTCAGCTCCGCACGCTGCAACGCGCCGAGAACCTGGCTGCCGAGGCGGCCCGGACCGGTGGCCAGGCCATCGACCGGGCGACCGCCATCGAGGGCGGTCCGAAACGCATCGACCAGACCGAGGCCCGGGCGGCTGTGGCCGGATACCTCGCCGCCGCCGGGGTCAGCAGCCACGCCGTGACCTTCCCGGTGGTCGACGGCGAGACCGTCATCCGGGTACGGGTGTCCGTCACCTACCGCCGGGCGATGCTCGGCCTCTTCGGCTTCTCCAACACCGTCACCGTCTCCGGTGAGGCGACCGCGCGGGCGCTGACCGGGGCTCCCTAGGGAAGGAAGGTAGCCATGGCCGCATCGGGTGGCACCGCCGTACGGCGGGTCGGTCGGGTGCTGACCGGATTCGGCGCACTGGTGGTGCTGATCGGCCTGCTGGTCGGCGGTCCGATCGCGTTGCTGGCGTTCGCCGGCAACCCGCTGCCGGACCACGTGCCCACGCTCGCGGAGATCGGCACCACGCTGACCAGCCGGGACGACGGGCAGCTCTTCCTGCGGGCGCTGGCGATCGTCGGCTGGTTCGGCTGGGCCACCTTCGCGCTGTCGGTGCTCGTGGAGTTGGGCGCGCAGTCGCTGCGCCGCCCGGCACCCCGGCTGCCCGGAATGGGTCGGCAGCAGCGGGCGGCGGCGGCCCTGGTCGGCTCGGTCGCGTTGATCATCGCCGCCAGCCCGGCGGCCACCGCCGCCACCACGGCGTACACCGCCCCCACCTACTCCGCGCCGGCCGCCACCGCGTCGTTCGCCGCACCGGCGACGCTCGCCGGGCCGGCCACGGCGTTCGAGCCGGTGACGTCTCGAACGGAACGCACGACGGCCGACGCGCCGGTCTACAAGGTGGCGAAGGGCGACTACCTCGGCAAGGTCGCCGACCGCTACCTGGACGACTTCGAGGACTATCGGAAGCTGGCCGCGCTCAACAACCTGCGGGACCCGGACCGGATCCGCCCCGGCCAACTGATCACGCTGCCGACGGACGCGAACGACCAGGGTGCCCGACCGCACGCCACCGGTCGGCTGGTCGGGGCGCAGGCCCGTCCCGCTCCCGAGCAGTCGCGTCCGACGCCGTCGAAGCCGACGCCGTCGAAGCCGGACGCGGAGCAGCCGGAGTCCGCCACGCCCACGCCGCCGTCTCCCGCCGCCACCCCGCAGGGACGACCGGCACCGCACGACGAGGCACCGGAGGGGCACCCGCCGGTGGTGACGGTGGGTGCGGCGCGGGCCGGTGAACCGGACCGGGTGAACCGCCCGCTCGCCATCTCGGCGGTGCTCGCCGTGGCCAGCATCGTCGGGGCGCAGATCGGTGCGGTGCTCGGTCTACGGCGGCGCCCGGTGCCCGTGGCCGCCACCCGGCAGCCGGTCCGGAGCGGTCCGCCCGCTGAGCTGCCGGTCGGCCGCCACCGCAAGGACTGACCGGCCCTACCGCCCCGGGTGGTCCGGCCGGTGCGCCGCGGATCGACCGTCGCCGGTCGGGCCCGCCTCACGGCAGCCGGGCCTCCACCCGGCCCGCGACCACCCGGGTCGGCAGGGTCTGCTGGTCGTTGCCGGACGGGCCGTGCACCACCTCGCCGCCGTTGAGGCGGAAGGTGCTGCCGTGCCACGGACAGACCACGCAGGCGTGGCCGTCGATCTCGGTGACCTCGCCCTCGCCGAGCGGGCCGCTCTGGTGCGGGCAGCGTTCCAGCATCACGGTGACGTCCTCGCCGTGCCGATAGAGGATCACCGAGACGTCGTCCACCTTGCGGGTCACCAGTTGCCGCTGCGGCAGCGTGGCCATCTCGGCGACCGAGTGCCAGCCGTCGCTGATCAGGTGCAGGTCGGAGACGCTCACGTTCACCTGGGCACCCTGCTTGTACGCCAGATGTCCCCCCAGGTACGCGCCGGCACCGGCCGCACTGAGCCCGAGCCAGCCGAGCGTACGGCCGAGCTGGTGGCGGCCGGAGAACCGCGCGGCCACCGAGCCGGAGTAGAGGACCAGCGCGACGGTGTTCGACGCGGCGTGCACCAGGCCGACCCGACGCTGGTCACGGGAGAGCGCCGCCCAGTCGTTGAGCCCGGCGACAGCCGCCGGCAATGCGCTCACCGTGCCGATCGTGGTGAGCGCGGTGGCCGCCCGCCGCTGACCGGGCATCAGGTCCAGGACGGCCGCGCTCATCCAGGAGCCGACCGGCACCTGCACCATCGCCGGATGCAGCGGATGGCCCAGCCACACCCCGTGCAGCAGGTCCCGGACCCGCTGTCCGCGCAGGGTGCCCTGCACCGCTCGCTGCAACCGGTCACCGAACCGGTCCAGCCCGGACGCTTGCTCGATCTTCGTCAACAACGCTCGCACCCGTACCGACTTCCCGCCGTACGCGGTCGCAAACCGGTCGTCCGGGACGAATCGTCGCGACGGTGGCAGGCCGTCCCCGACGGACCCCTCGCGATCATGGAGTTGTGGCGGACCTTGTGCCCTTTCGATGGGCTCTCGGGAGTGCCACAACTCCATGATCGACGTGAGGGCTAGCGATCGACGTGAGGGCGGGGGGTCAGTTGCGGTTGATGGTGAAGGTGGACGTGGTGTTGCGAATGTCCTGCCAGTTGTCGCTCAGGCGCAGGTTGGTGAAGGTGACCGAGCCGACCGCCGGGCCCTGACCCGCCTCGGGCATCTCGTTGACCCAGATCCCGAAGCCCGACTTGGCGTCGAAGGCGTCACCGCTGCGCCGGGCACCGCTGATCGACACGTTGGTGAAGATCGTGTCGGTGATCGGGTTCTCCGGTTGGCTGCCCGTGTACTTGGTCTGGAACATGATCCCCGAATAGGTCGGGTCCACGATGTCCACGTCACTGACGCGGATGCCTCGGAACTCCTTGGACGCGGAGAACACCCAGATCGCCGGGAAGGTCTGCGCGCCCCAGAAATGGCCACCGGCCCGGACCAACGAGATGTTCTCGAACCGGGTCGGTGGGCTCGACCCGAATCCGACGAACGGATATCCGAAGTCCAGCGAACTGATGGTGATGCCCGAGTACGTCAGCATGTCCGCGATATAGAGGTTGCGGAACACGTTGTCGTAGCCGCCGTACACGGCGATCCCGGCCGCCCGCCAGGTCAACGTGGCGGTCAGGTTCTCGAACACGTTGCCGTGGTTGCCGGTCGACGCCCCCTGGTCGGTCGCGGAGAACAGCGCGAAGGCGTCGTCGCCGTTGGAGCGGCCCTCCGAGTTGCTGACCAGGTTGTCGGTGCTGCCGTTGGTCAGGTTCACCGCGTCGGCGAAGGTGTTCCGGAACCGGCTGTCGGTGATCTTCAGGCCGCTGACGCTCACCCCCCAGTACGCGCAGACCGTGTGCTCGACCCAGACGTTGTCCAGGGTGAGGTCGTCGACGTCCTTGAGTTCGCCCCAGACCTTGCCCGGCCCGTCCTGCCGGACCGTGTAGTTGCCGAAGAACGCCAGGTGGGAGAAGGTCGACCCGCTGGCGCTCGGCTCCACCCGGAACCCGGCGTCGGTGTTCTGCTGCGACGACGGCGTCTGGAACCGGGTGAACCACATGCCGGCGCCAACCACCTTCACCGCCTTGCCGTACACCTGGAACTTCTGCGCGGTCTCGTACGTGCCGGCGGGCAGGTAGACACCGACCAGGTTGCCGGTGGTGTCCATCCGGACCGCGTCCAACGCGCTCTGCACGTCGGCGTGGCTGAACCCGTTGGGTACCCGGTACCGCGCCGGGTCCGGGTTCTCCCGGGGCGTCACCTGCTCCAGGTTGACGAAGTCGACGGCGTACGTGGTGGTGTTCGCCGGGTCCTTCTGCAACCGGATCCGGCTGCCGGCCGGGATGGTGGAGTTGAGCAGCACGTTCGCCTCGTCGTAGAGGTGCCGGGGCGGCCCGGCGCTCGGCGAGTCGCTCGGGCTGGCCTCGGCGCCGTACAGCCAGATGTGCTTCGAGGTGAGGCTGATCGGCTTGTGCAGCACCCCGTTGACATAGATGTTCAGCGTCGAGGTGATCCCGCCGCCGTTCGGGGCGTCCGGGATGGAGAAGCGGGTGACCAGGGCGTTGGCCGGCGCCTTGGTGGTCCACTCGACGTACGCGCCGGTGGTATTGAGGGTCACCGCCCGGCGGCCGGACGCCTCGCCGGCCAGGTCGCCGATGGTCCGGTTCGGTCCGATCACCTGGGCGCCGCCGCCGACCGAGCCCTCCTCGGCCTCGTAGTGGTCGTACGGCAGGTTGGCGCCGCGTCCCACGAACAGCGGCCGCTCGCTGGTGTTGTTGGCCCGCTTCACCGGCAGTTCGTTGGCGTCGGCGGCGATCGCCACCCGGACGGTGTACCGGCCGTTGGCCGCCGTCCAGGTGCCCAGGTCGACCGGGCTCGCCGTGGCGCCCGCGCCCAGGCCGCCGCCCGCCGACCCGGTGAGCGTCCGCACCGCCGTACCGGCGTCGTTGAGCACCGTCAGCGTGATGCCGTGCGACCCGCTCGCCGAGGCGATGGTGCCCTGGTTGCGCACGGTCACCGTGAAGCGGACGGTGGCGCCCGCGCTCGGCGTACCCGGTGACCAGGTGACCGCCGAGGCGACCAGGTCGGAGCTGGCCACCGGGCTCACCGTCAGCCGGGTCGGGTTCGTGTACGCGTTGTTGCCCTCGTTCTGCTCGATGACCGTGTTGGCCGGGTCGACCGTGGCGCTGAGCTGGTAACTGCCCGCGTTCCGGGCCGCGACGGTGGTCGACACGCTCGTCGACGCACCGGCGGCGAGCGCGCCGACGGCCGCCTGGCCCACCTTCGTCCCGTCCAGGGCGAAGTCGACCGTGGTCGCGCCGGAGGCCAGGGTGCCCGCGTTGCGGACGGTGGCGGTGAGCGTGAGCTGGTCGGTCTCCACCGGGTTGGCCGGGGCGGAGGTCACCGTGGTGACGGTGAGGTCCGGGTTCGGTGCCGGGGTGCCGATCACCTGGAGTTCGGCGACCTGCCCGTTGGACGACCCGGTGTTGGCGGTGAAGGAGAGTCGCACGTCGGCGGCGGTCGCCGAGACCGGGATGGTGACCGTGTTGCTGCCCGCCGGACTGAACGAGTAGTTCGCCGAGCCGACCAGCGTGCTGAAGCCGCTGGCGGACTGCTCGCGGCCGAGCACCGAGAAGGTCTGGGTACGCGGACCCCACGCCGGGTCCGGGTTCAGCTTCACCACGATCGCGCTGACGCTGGCATTGGCGCCGAGCGCGACCGTCAGCGTGCTCGGGTACGCGCCCGGCGCACCCTCCCAGTAGGTGGTGACGTCGCCGTCGACGGCGTTGGCTGCGGCGAAGACGTGCACCATCGACGAGGCGGTGGCCGGCTTGCCGGCGGCCAGGTTGGTGCCGCCGGGCGTGCTGCCGACACGGGTCACGGTGTTGCTGTTGGCCGAGACGTTGCCCGCCGCATCCTTGGCCCGGACGAAGTACGACACCGTCGCACCCGCCGACTGCGTGTCCGTGTACGTCAGCGTCGTCCCCGACACACTCGCCCGCAGCGCACCGTTGGCGTACACGTCGTACCCGGTCACCCCGACGTTGTCCGTCGACGCCGACCACGTCAACCGGATCTGCCCACTCCCCGGCTCGGTGTACGCCAGGTTCGTCGGCGCGGTGGGTGCCTGGGTGTCGCCGGAGCTGCCGGTACGGGTCACCGTGTTGCTGTTCGCCGAGACGTTGCCCGCCGCGTCCTTCGCCCGCACGAAGTACGAGACCGTCGCACCCGCCGGCTGCGTGTCCGTGTACGTCAGCGTCGTCCCCGACACACTCGCCCGCAGCGCACCGTTGGCGTACACGTCGTACCCGGTCACCCCGACGTTGTCCGTCGACGCCGACCACGTCAACCGGATCTGCCCACTCCCCGGCTGGGTGAAGGCCAGGTTCGTCGGGGCGGACGGCGGTTGGGTGTCGCCGGTGGCCGGGCCGTACACCTCCAGCTCGGCCAGTTGCCCCGCCGACCAGCCGGTGTTCGCGGTGACCAGCAGCCGGACGTAGCGGGTGGCGGCCGAGCCGACGGTGACGGTCACCGTGTTGTTGGCCGCGGGGTTGAAGGCGTAGCCGGCGGAGGCGACCAGGGTGGTGAAGCTCGTGCCGGTGGTGCTGCCCTGCACGGTCACCGTCTGGGTGCGCGCGCCCCACCCGGCGGGCAGCTTGAGCACCAGCCGGTCGACGGTGACCGTGGCGCCCAGGTCCACCTGGATCCACTGCGGGAAGGCGTTGTTCGGGCTCTCCCAGTAGCTGGCCTGGTTGCCGTCGTTGGCGTTGGCGGCGACGTAGACGTCGGCGTGGCCGCTGGCGGACATGCTCCGACCGGCCGCCAGGTTGGCCGACGACGCGACCGCGCCGTACACCTCCAACTCGGCAAGCTGCGCGGCGGGCCAGCCGGTGTTCGCGGTGATCGCGATCCGCACGTACCGGGTGCTGGTGGCCGGGAAGTCGAGGGTGACGGTGTTGCCGCCGGCCGGGCTGAAGGCGCGGCCCGCCGAACCGACGATCGTGGCGAAGGCGCTGCCGGTGGTACTGCCCTGCACCGACAGCGTCTGGGTACGGGACTCCCATGCTGCCGGCAGCTTCAGCTTGACCTGGTCGACGGAGTGGGCGGAGCCGAGGTCGACCTGCACCCACTGCGGGAGGGCGCCACTGCTCTCCCAGTAGGTGCCGGCGTTGCCGTCGGTGACGTTGGCTGCGACGAACGAGCCGTTGACGCTGCTGGCGGTGGCCGCGCGACCGGCGGCCAGGTTGGGCCCACCGGCTGCGGCGGCCGGTGGGGCGGGGGCGGCGGTGAGGACGAGACCGACCGCGACGAGCACGGCGGTCAGCCGGGTACGGAGTCTGGACATGGCGGATCGACACCTTCTTCCGGGGATGTGGAGAGGCGTTACCGGGTGGCGCTCTTGCGGCGTGGGTGGGCCCCGCTTCGGCGTGCGGGGCCCACCCACGGGTCAGGTGGCGTGGACCTCGAACTCGGCGATCTGCGCCGCCGGCCAGCCGGTGTTGCCGGTGACGCTGAGCCGCACGAACCGGCGGTCACCGGTGGACAGGCCGATCGACACGGTGTTGCCGGTGGCCGGGTCGAAGGTGCGGCCCGCCGAGGCGGCGAGCGTGGTCCAGGTGGTGCCGTCGGTCGAGCCGAGCACCGACACCGTCTGGGTACGCGTCTGCCAGGCCGACGACGGCGGTAGCTTGAGCACCACCCGACCCACCCGACGGGCGGTCCCGAGGTCGACGGTGAGCGTCTGCGGGAACGCGTTGTTGACGCTCTCCCAGTACGTGCCCGCGTTGCCGTCCACCGCGTTGCCGGCCGCGTACACGTCGACGTGGCTGGTCGCCACGACCGGCCGTCCCTGGGCCAGGTTCCCGGTCGGGGGCCCTGTGGTGGGCGGTGGCGTGGTGGGCGGTGGCGTGGTCGGCGGTGGCGTGCTGCCGCCGTACACCTCGAACTCGGCGATCTGCGCCGCCGGCCAGCCGGTGTTGCCGCCGACGCCGAGCCGGACGAACCGGCGGTCACCGGCGGGCAGGTTGATCGACACCGTGTTGCCGGTGGCCGGGTCGAAGACCCGTCCCGCCGAGGCGGCGAGCGTGGTCCACGAGTTGCCGTCGGTCGAGCCCAGTACGGACAGCGTCTGCGTCCGGCGTTCCCAGCCCGCCGGCAGCCTGAGCACGACCCGGTCGACGGAGCGGGCCGCGCCGAGGTCGACGGTGAGCGTCTGCGGGAACGCGTTGTTGACGCTCTCCCAGTACGTGCCCGGGTTGCCGTCCACCGCGTTGCCCGCCTGGTAGGTCTGGTTGTGACTGGACGCGACGACCGGCCGTCCCTGGGCCAGGTTCCCGCCGGGAGGCGGCGTGGTCGGAGGCGGGGTGGTGGGCGGCGGGGTGGTGGGCGGCGGGGTGGTCGGGGGCGCAGTGGTGGGCGGGGGGCTCGTCGGGCCGCCACCCCACTGCGGCTCCGGCCACGGACCGCAGTACGGGTTGGCGGTGTACCAACCGGAGTTGCCGGCACCCTGGGTGATCTGGAAGCCGCTGCCCACGCAGTTGTGGATCGGGTTGGGCTGGGCGACGCCGGTGGCCCGTACGTTGGTGAAGGAGACCTGGCTCGGTGCCTGCACCTGGAGCGCGTACGTGCCGGTGCCGTCGATGCGGACGTTGCTGAAGCTGATACCGCTGCTGGCACCCTCGATCCAGTGCAGCGCCGCGTACGAGCTGTCCAGGATGTCGGTGTCGCTGACCTGGATCGACGCGCCCTGGAGCGGCTCGTTCAACGCGGAGAACCAGATCGCGCCGACCCCGAACCGCCAGTTGTAGTCGGAGTTGCCGTTCCGGATCAGGGTGTTGCGCGCCACGGTGATCGTGCCGGCCACGGCGGTCGGCCCCTGCACCCCGGTGTACCGGTTGGCCACGTGGATGCCACCACCGTTGGTGACCGAGTCGGCGGTCACGTTGTCGGTGATCCGGATGTCCCGGCCGCCGTAGGTGACCAGGTGGTTGGCGAGGACGGTCACGCCGATGGTGTTGCGGGTGAACGAGTTGCCCACGTTCGGCACGGTGTCCGCCCACATCGCCAGCGCGTCGTCACCGGTGTTGCGGACGAACGTGTTGGTCACCGTCGAGTTGGTGACTCCCCAGTGGAAGTTCACCCCGTCGGCGGTCTGGTCCAGGATCCGGCTGTTGCGGATGGTGAAGTTGTCCATCGGCCCGTCCATCCACGCGCCGACCTTGGTGTGCTGGAGCCAGAGGTTGTCCACCACCGAGTCCGACATCGCCCCGCCGATGGCGTTGACCTGGTCGTCGTCGACCCTTTCCCGGATGTCGCCGATGATGGCGAAGTCACGCAGCACCACGTTGCGGCTGGGTCCACCGGCCTCGTGCGGCCGGATCTCGCCCCGGTATCCGCCGCCGGTGACGTACTTTCCGTAGATCCCGGCGGCCCGCTTGCGGTCGGTGGGGTGCCGGCCGCCGAGCACCGAGTGCCACGGGCCAGCCCCGCGCAGGGTCACCCCGTCGACCACCACGTGGTCCCAGAGGGTGAAGGTGCCCGGCGGGATCCAGACCGTACGCCCCTGGGCCTTCCCGGCATCGACGGCGGCCTGGAAGCGGGCGGTGGAGTCGGTCGCGCCGGTCGGGTCGGCACCGAAGTCGGTGACCACGTCGAGCACGTTCGCCGGCTTGGTGATCGGCGCGGCCACCAGCTCGAAGTCGGCCAGGTCGATGGTGAACGTCGGGGACTGCGCGGTCGACGAGACCTGGAGTCTGATCTTCGTGCCGGTCGGGTAGGTGGTGCCGAACAGGGTCCGGGCCTCGTCGTAGAAGTGGTGCGGGTTGACGTCGCCGGGGTTGTTGTTGAACGGGTAACCGCCGTAGTACCAGCCGTACTTCGAGGTCACCGGCACCGGCTTGACCAGGGTGCCGTTGGCCCGCAGGTCGATCGTGGCGTCCCGGCCGGTGCCGACGGCGTTGTCCGGAAGGCTGTAGCGGAACGTCACCGCGTTCGCGGGTGCGGTGAGGGTGAACTCGACGTACTCCCCGACCGCGTCGAGGGTGACCGCCTCCCGGCCGCTGGCCTCCGACGGCAGCGTGCCGTAGCGGCGGTCCGGGCCGATCCGGGTGCCGGTGTGCGCGGCGTTCTCGGCCTCGTGCTCGACGAACGCGACGGTGGCGCCCCGACCGACGATGTCGAACGGGCTGAGCCCGGCGGCCCGCGCCGGGGTCGCGGTCCCGGCGACGGTGACGACCGTGATGGAGGCGGCGGCGAGGGCGGTGCCGGTGAGGGCGGCCAGCGCGGTACGGAACCGGTGTCCGGGTGGGTGGGGGTGGTGCGGGACGGTGTGGTCGGCCATGAGCGGCGCTCTCCCTTTCCTCAGGTGGCCAGGTACCCCCGTGGTGGTGCCGGTGTTGCGGTCACCTCCTCGTCGGTGTCGGCCCGTGGCCGGTGTCGGCGGCGGGACGGAACCGCCGACACCGGGCGCGGGGCTAGGCGGATTCGGGCGCGGTCCGCAGCCAGACGGCAGTGTCCGGCGGCAGCAGGTCGTCGGCGAACGGGCCGCTGGCGAGCAGCCGCTCGGCGTGCGGCGGCAGTGGTACCGCCACCGGGGAGAGGTTCACCACGCAGGCGAAACCGGGGTCCCGCCGGAACGCCAGCACCCCGTCCGGGGTGGGCAGCCAGGCCATCGGGCCGTCGCCGAGCGCCGGTTCGGCCCGGCGGACGGCGATGGCGGCCCGGTACAGCTCCAGCATCGACCGGTCGTCGCCGGCCTGCGCCTCGGCGGTGCGGTCCTTCCAGTCGGCCGGTTGCGGCAGCCACGGCGTGGCGTGCGCGCTGTCCGGACTGAAGCCGAACGGCGGGGACTCACCGGACCACGGCAGGGGTACGCGGCAGCCGTCCCGGCCCGGGTCGATCCGTCCGGACCGCTCCCACATCGGGTCCTGGCGCAGCTCGTACGGGATGTCCTCGACCTCCCACAGCCCCAACTCCTCGCCCTGGTAGACGTAGGCGGCGCCGGGTAGCGACAGGGACAGCAGCGCGGCGGCGCGGGCCCGGCGGGTGCCCAGTTCCAGGTCGGTCGGGATGCCCTCGCGTTTGGCGGCGAAGCTGAACGTGGTGTCCGCGCGGCCGTACCGGGTGACGTGCCGGGTGACGTCGTGGTTGGAGAGGACCCAGGTGGCCGGCGCGCCGACGGGTGCGTGGGCGTTCAGCGTGCCGTCGATGCTCTCGCGCAGCGCGGCGGCGTCCCAGGCGCAGCCGAGGAAGTCGAAGTTGAACGCCGCGTGCAGTTCGTCCGGCCGCAGGTAGGCGGCGAACCGCTGCCGGTCGGGCAGCCACACCTCCCCGATCAGCGCCCGCTCCCCCGGGTACGCGTCGGCGATCCGCCGCCAGTCCCGGTAGATCTCGTGCACCCCGTCGAGGTCGTGGAACGGGTGCGGCCGGTCCGCCGTCACCTCGGGCAGCGTGGCGTCCTTGACCAGCAGCCCGGCGGAGTCGATCCGGATGCCGTCCACGCCCCGGTCGAACCAGAACCGCAGGACGTCCTCGAACTCGGCGCGGACCCGGGGGTGGTCCCAGTTGAAGTCCGGCTGCTCCGGGGCGAACAGGTGCAGGTACCAGTCACCGGGGCGGCCGTCCTGGTCGGTGGTCCGGGTCCAGGTGGGGCCGCCGAACTCGCCGACCCAGTCGGTCGGGGGCCGGTCTCCGTCGGGACCTCGTCCCGGGCGGAACCAGAACAGGTCCCGCTCGGGGGCGTCCGGTCCGCCGGCCAGGGCGGCCCGGAACCAGGGATGCGCGTCGGAGCAGTGGTTCGGCACCACGTCGACGATGGTCCGGATGCCGACCGTGTGCGCCTCGGCGATCAGCGCCTCCACCTCACCCAGCGTGCCGAAGATCGGGTCGATGTCGCGGTAGTCGGCCACGTCGTAGCCGGCGTCGGCCATCGGCGAGGGATACCAGGGGCTGAACCAGATCGCGTCGACACCGAGCGCGCAGAGGTGACCCAGCCGGGATCGGATGCCGGCCACGTCGCCGATGCCGTCACCGTTGCCGTCGGCGAAGCTCCGGGGGTACACCTGGTAGATCACCGCGCCTCGCCACCACGGACCGCTGTCTGCTGGGGACACGAGCACCTGCTTTCTGCGTTTGGGGGGCTAGCCCTTGAGTCCGCCGGTGGTCAGGCCGGACATGATGTTCCGTTGGAAGATCAGGAAGATGACCACCGTCGGTATCGCGGCGATCACCGAGGCGGCGATCACCACGTTCATCGGGGTACCGCCGGCGAAGGCATAGATGCCGACACTGACCGTCCGGGTCTCCGGCGAGGGCATGACCAGCTTCGGCCAGAGGAAGTCCTTCCAGACGGCGGTCACCGCGAAGATCGAGACCACACCGAGGATCGGACGGGACATCGGCAGCACGATCGACCACAGGGTGCGCAGCGGCGTCGCCCCGTCCATCAGGGCCGCCGACATCAGGTCCTCCGGAATGGAGTCGAAGAACCGCTTGAGCAGGAAGATGTTGAAGGCGTTGGCGACCAGTGGCAGCCAGATCGCGAACGGCGAGTCGAGCAGGCTGATGTTCAGGATCGGCAGGTCGATCACGGTCACGTACTGCGGGACGATCAGGACCATCGCCGGGATCATCAGCGTGGCCAGCATCAGGCCGAGGATCGCGGAGCCGAGCACCGGCCGCAGCTTCGACAGCGAGTACGCCGCGGCGGTGTCGAAGACGAGCTGGAACAGCACCGCCCCGGCCGCGTAGTAGAACGTGTTGAACAGCAGCTTGGCCAGGGCCAGGTGGTGCCATGCGTCGACGTAGTTGCGCCACTGCGGGTCCTGCGGGACCAGCGTCGGCGGAGTCTGCGCGATCTCCTGGCCGGACTTGAGCGCGCCGGTGACCATCCAGTAGAGCGGGCCGAGGAAGACCAGCGTGAAGCCGACGACCACGACGGCGAGCAGCGTCCAGTAGATCGCCCGGCCGGGGCCGCGCCGGAGTTGCGCCTGCGAGATGAGGGTACGGGTGCCGGAGTCCTGTGCCATGGCGTGTCCTAGTCCTGTCTGGCGGTCAGCCGCAGGTAGACGGCGGAGAAGCCGGCCAGCACGACGAGCATGATCACGCCGAGTGCGGCGGCACCGTTGAGGTCGTTCTGGAAGAACCCGTGCTGATAGATCAGGTACGCGACCGAGGTCGCCGAGTCCTCCGCGCCCGCGCCGTTGGCGAGGATCAGCGGCTCGATGAAGAGCTGCATGGTGGCGACGATCTGGAGCATCGCCAGCAGGGCGAGGATCAGTCGGGTCTGCGGGATGGTGACGTGCCGGATGCGTCGCCAGATCCCGGCGCCGTCCAGTTCGGCGGCCTCGTACAGCTCACCCGGGATGTTCTGCAGGGCGGCCAGATAGATCAGCACCGCGCTGCCCATGTTCATCCAGGTGGACGCGATGACCATGGCGGGCACGGTCATCTCCGGTGACTGCATCCACTGCGAGGTCGGCAGGCCCAGTCCCTTGAGGATCGCGTTGAACAGACCGGCGTCGCCGGGGTCGTACGCGTAGAACTTGAACAGGAACAGGGCCGAGGCGGGCGGCAGCATCACCGGCAGGTAGACCAGGATCCGCAGGTATCCCCGGGCGTGCCGGAACTCGTTGAGCAGGATCGCCACGAAGAACGGCACCGCGTACCCGAGGACGAGCGCGAGACCGGTGAAATAGAAGGTGTTCTGCCAGGCCGTCCAAAAGCTGGGGTCGTCGAGGATGCGCAGGTAGTTGTCCCAGCCGACCCAGGTGGTCTCGCCGCGCCGGGTGCGCTGGAAGCTCATCACCACACCGCGGACCATCGGATACCAGGAGAAGACCGCGAAGCAGAGCACCGCGCCGATCAGGAACGCGTGCCCGGTGAGGTTGTCCCGGACCTTGCGGCCGAGGCCCGATCGCGCCGGCCCGGCCGGGGCCGGTGAGGGGGTACGCCCCGGGGCTCGGGTGGCGGCCGGGGCAGCGGTGATCGCCAAGGCAACTCCTGGTGGGGTGGGACGACCTGGGTGGTACGGCGGGGCGGGGCGGGAGCCGGCGGACCAGCCCCCACCCGTGCGGGTCAGCCCTGCGCGGCGAGGAGTTGGTTGACCTTGTCCTCGGCCGTCTTGAGCAGCGCGTCGATGTCGGCGTTCCGGTTGGTGAGCACCCCGGACATCGCGGCGTCCAGGACCGCGTAGATCGCCTGTGCGTTGCGCGGCTCGCCCTTGATCGGGACCGGGTTCGCCTCGAAGATGGCGAAGTTCGCGGTGTCCACGTTCGCGTTCGCCTTCCGCAGGTCGAGTTCCTGCTTTTGGGCGTCGCTGCCGTTGGTGAACAGCAGCGGCTGCGGCAGGCCGACCGGGTAGTTCTGCGGCTTGGCCCGGGCGTAGTCGAACTGCCCCTTGCCCGGCGTCAGCTTCTGGTACGCGATCCACTTGAGACCGGCCCTGACCTGCTCCGGGGTGAGGTCCTTCTTGAAGAAGTAGCCTTCGCCGCCGCCGAGCGTGCCCAGCGCCGTGCCGTCCTGGCCGGGCAGCGGTGCCATCGCCCAGTCCTCGAACTTGCCCTGAAACTGGCTGACGATCGCCTGGGTGGCGTCGGGTGCGCCGACGAACATGCCGACCTTGCCCGCACCGGCGTTGGTCAGCAGGTCGCCCCACTGAAGCAACTGGCGGTCGCCCATGCTGTCGTCGCCGTACCGCATGTCCTTGAGGTTCTGCAGGACCTGGCGGCCCTGCGGGCTGTTGAAGGCGGCCTTCGTGCCGTCCTCGGTCAGCACCTGGCCGCCCTGCGAATAGAGCAGGGCAGTGAAGTGCCAGCCGCCGGTGTTGCCGGCGCTGTACTCGGCGTAGCCGGCGATCCCGCTGCCCAACGCGGAGATCTTCTTGGCCGCCTCCCGGACTTCGCCCCACGTCTTGGGCGGGTTGTTCACGTCCAGCCCGGCCTGCTGGAACAGCACCTTGTTGTAGACCAGGCCCATCGAGTAGTTCTTCACCGGGACGGCGTAGAGCTTCCCGTCGTCGGTGAAGACCTCCTTGAGCGCCGGGTCGACGCTGTCCCAGGTCGGGACCGTCTCGGCGGTGGCGTGCTCGGTGATGTCCATCGCCTGGCCGGAGTCGAGCACCTGCTGGAGATCGGTCATGTACCCGTAGAACACGTCGGTCACCGTGCCGCCGGCCAGGCGGGCGGTGAAGTCCGGCGGGTTGTTGCACTGCTCGCCGACGCTGACGCTCTTGACCACGATGTCGGGGTTCTGCCGCTGGAACTCGGCGACGTCCGCGTTCCAGTTCTGGAGCAACTCCTTCTGCGCGCCGACCGGCTGACAGTCGACGGTGATGGTGACCTTGCCGCTCGCGTCGTCACCGGCGTCGTCGCTCTTGGTGGAGCACGCCGTGAGGCTGAGCCCGGCCACGAGCGCCAACGCCGCAGCCTTCCGGTACTGCGGTACGGACATCTGTCCATCCCTTCGGGGGAACGAAGTGTCGCCGTGAAGTTCGCTGAACCGCGGTGATCGCCACCGCCGCGATGCCTGCTGCTGATCGGTGCCCTGACCCCGTGTGACTGACCGGGGGCCGGGTGTGAGTGGAGTCACTGTAGCGAGGGCGACTCATCTCAGCAAGGTTTCGATCAAACAATGAAATTCAGCGACACTGCGTCGAGAGATGCCGACACGACTCCTCGCGGACCCCAACGACAGAGCACCGGACTTCGACGGCGACGGCACCGAGGACGTGACGGTCCAGATCCCGCAGGGCGCG
>NZ_JBSFSO010000044.1:0-55422 GCF_053589795.1 Micromonospora sp. NPDC003241
GAACTCGCCGTCGGCCAGCGCCCGGTAGTAGTCGCCGGAGACGGTGCGTCCCTGCTCGTCGATCGCCTGCACCGTGGTGTCCCGCGGGATGTGCAGCGCCGTACGCGTGTCGTGCAGGCCCATCCGCCCACCCCCACCCCCGCCCTCGCCCCGTTGATCAAGAGGTTTGCGTCGGGCTCGGGCGGGATTTTGACGCAAACTCCTTGATCAACGAGCTTCCGCGTCGGTCGTGCACGGCCCGCCCGTTGGTCATGGGCTTTGGGTGGGGGCGAAAAAGGGGTGAATGTGCTCGGAACGCCAGCCGTAACTCCATGATCGACGGAGGAGTGTCCCTGTCCCGCCTCTCCGTTATCGCTGACTGGGGGGCGGGCTTCCCTGTGCAGTTCGTGATCACGCTCGATCCAGGATCGAGTGGTCTCGCAGTCGCCGGGATGCCACTCGATCCTGGATCGAGCGGGCGGCATCCGAGGCGGTTCGGCGGGGCGGTGTGGCGTGCGGCAAGGTGCGGCGTGCGGGATGGCGGCGGGGTGGTGGGGAACTGGCGGGAAAGAACGCCGGGGGAGGGCCTCAGGGGAGGGTGCGGGTGGCCTTCTCGGTGGCGGCTCGGCTGGGCAGGCGGGCGTGGTCGGGGTGGGCGCAGAGGACGGTCGACGCGCGCGCGGTGAGCGGGGCCAGCAGCCAGTCGACCGGGTCGGGCAGGGCGTCCACGTCGATCAGGACGCGCTCGCCGGGTGAGATACCCAGCTCGGTCGCGCGGGCGGTCGCCCGCTCACGCAGCGTGACGTGGTTCGGCCCGCCGGGCGGGTACGTGCCGAAGTGGTCGCCGTGCGCGCGGACCTCGGTGACGAAGTCGGCGAAGCCGGACGGTACCTCCCGCAGCGGCAGCGCGAACGGGTGCAGGGCGAGCGCGTACCGGTCGGCGGCCGACCAGGCGTCCGCCTCGGCGGCCCGGTCGGCGGTGGCGAACAGGACGTCCACGGCACCCGGGTGATCCGCCACGGTCAGGCCGGCCGACCAGCAGCCGAGCAGCACGGCGGCGGTCTGCCAGTGTGGTGGCAGCAGCACCGCCGCGGTGTCACCGGGGCCGAGCGACAGTTCGTCGACGAGCAGGTTGGCGGTCTTGGCCACCCAGTTCGTCAGCGTGGCGCCGGAGAGTTCGGTGCGCTCGCCGGTCGCGTCGTCGTACCAGGTGAGCAGCGGGCGGGTCGGGTCGGTCGCGATTGCGTCGGGCAGGACGCGGGCAATGTTGTCGGCCATCGGCGCGAACGATACGCCGCCGCCGGCCGTACTCGATGACAGTCACAAGTCGGCGAACCGTCGGGTCGGAGTCAGCGTCCGTACTCGGCACCGGCGTAGGCTTGCCCGAAGTGTTGTTCCCCACAGTCCCGCCACCACAAGGAGTCGCCCCGTGACCGCCGGTCGCCCGCCCCGCGTGCTCATCGACGCCACGAGTGTCCCCGCCGACCGCGGGGGCGTCGGTAGATACGTCGACGGCCTGCTCGGCGCCCTCGGCAAGGTGTGCGGGTCGGCGGTGGAACTGGTCGTGGTCAGTCTCCGCACCGACCTGGACCGCTATCGCCGGATGCTGCCCGGAGCCGAGATCGTCCCCGCGCCCGCCGCCGTCGCGCACCGTCCCGCCCGGCTCGCCTGGGAGCAGACCGGCCTGCCCCTGCTCGCGCAGCAGGTCGGTGCCGAGGTGCTGCACTCGCCCTTCTACACCTGTCCGTTGCGGGCCGGCTGCCCGGTCACGGTGACCCTGCACGACGCGACCTTCTTCACCGAGCCGGAGCACTACGACAAGTCCCGCCGGACGTTCTTCCGCAGCGCGATCAAGACCTCGCTGCGCCGCGCCAACCGGGTGATCGTGCCGAGCAAGGCCACCCGGGACGAGCTGATCCGGCTGCTGGACGCGGACCCGACCCGGATCGACGTGGCCTACCACGGTGTCGACCACGACGCCTTCCACGCCCCCGGCGACGAGGAGAAGGCCCGGGTACGCGCCCGGCTGGGCCTGGGCGGCAGCAGCTACGTGGCCTTCCACGGCGCGAAGGAACCGCGCAAGAACGTGCCGAACCTGATCCGTGGTTGGGCGCGGGCGGTCACCGACCGGGAGGACCCGCCCGCGCTGGTGATCGCCGGTGGCCAGGGGCACGACGACGACATCGACCGGGCCGCCGCCGAGGTGCCGTCGCACCTGCGGCTGCTGCGCCCCGGTTACCTGCGCTACGCCGACCTGCCCGGTTTCCTCGGTGGTGCCCTGGTGGCCGCCTATCCGTCCTACGGGGAGGGTTTCGGTCTGCCGGTGCTGGAGGCGATGGCGTGCGCCGCGCCGGTGCTCACCACGCCCCGCCTGTCGCTGCCCGAGGTGGGCGGCGACGCGGTGGCGTACACCAGTGAGGACCCGGACCAGATCGCCACCGACCTGGCCGCGCTGCTCGACGACGAGCCGCGCCGGTTGTCGTTGGCCAAGGCCGGTTTCGACCGGGCCAAGGAGTTCACCTGGGAGTCGAGCGCCGAGGTGCACATCTCCGCCTGGTCACGGGTGCGGGCCTGACGGTGGCAACCCGGCACCCGGGGCGGGCGGTTCGGGCATGATGTCCTGGTGATCTATGTCGTCATTCCGGCGGGTGGCAGCGGCACAAGGCTGTGGCCGCTGTCCCGCTCCGGCCACCCCAAGTTCCTCCACCCGTTCACCGGCACCCCCGCCTCGTTGCTCCAGGCGACGGTGGAGCGGGCGGCGCCGCTGACCACTCCGGAGCGGACCATGGTGGTCACCGGGGCCGCGCACGCGGCGGCGGTGGCCCGCCAGTTGACCGGGGTCCCCGAGGAGAACATCCTCATCGAGCCGTCGCCGCGCGACTCCTGCGCGGCCATCGCGCTGGCCGCGGCGGTGATCGCGGTCCGGGACCCGGACGCGGTGATGGGATCGTTCGCGGCGGACCACCTCATCGGTCAGCCGGAACAGTGGGTGGAGACGGTCCGGGCGGCGGTCCGGGGCGCGGATCAGGGTCTGCTGATGACCGTCGGGATCACGCCGACCCGGGCGGAGACCGGCTACGGGTACCTCCAGACCGGTGACCCGGTGGGCGACGGTCCGATGCGTCCGGTCGTCGAGTTCAAGGAGAAGCCGAACGCCGAGGTCGCCGAGGCGTACGTCCGATCCGGCCGGTACCTGTGGAACGCCGGCATGTTCGTCTGGCGGGTGTCGGCGTTCCTCGCCGAGCTGGCCCGCCAGCAGCCCGCCCTGCACACCGGGGTGACCGCGATCGCGGCGGTGTGGGGCACGCCCGAGCAGGACGACGTGCTCGGCGCGGTCTGGCCGACGCTGCCGAAGATCTCGGTCGACTACGCGGTGATGGAGGGTGCGGCGAGCGCCGGCCGGGTCGCCACGGTGCCGGGCGACTTCCGCTGGAACGACGTGGGTGACTTCCACACCCTCGGTGAGGTGCTGCCGACCGACGACCACGGCAACGTGGTGATCGGTGGCGACGTCAAGGCCGAGGTGCTGCTGCGGGACAGCAGTGGTTGTGTGGTGGTGCCGCAGTCCGGGCGCATGGTGGCCGGCGTCGGCGTGCACGACCTGATCGTGGTCGACACGCCGGACGCGCTGCTGGTCTGCCCGCGTGGACGCGCCCAGGACGTCAAGTCGATCGTGGACGAGCTCAAGGCACGAGGTGAGGACAAGCTCGTCTGAACGCGGCCAGCCCGGGCGGGATGAGCCGGGCGGTCCCGCCGGCCAGCGGTTGCGGTAGCTGGTCCGGCGGGAACCAGCCGAGCGCCTCGGACTCCGCGCTGACCGTCTCCACCGCGCCGGGCGGGGCGAAGACGGCGAAGCGTACGTCGTGGTGCAGGGATCCGCCCTGGCAGCCGACCTCGTGCACGTCCACGTCGATTGGCACCGGGTCGACCCGTAGGCCGGTGATGCCGGACTCCTCGGTCGCCTCGCGGAGCGCGGCCCCGGCCAGCGTCCCGTCGCCCGACTCGCAGTGCCCGCCGAGCTGCACCCAGCGGTGGAACTTGCGGTGCAGGCAGAGCAGCACCCGGGTGCCGGTCGCGTCGAAGAGCAGGGCGCTGGCGGTGACGTGTCCGGCCCGGTGCTCGCGGCTCATCGCGACCGGTCCGGCGGTCAGCAGATCGAGGGTGCGGTCCCGGGCGGTCGCGGCGTCCGGGCTGGTCGGCGTCCATCCGGTGAGGAGCGCCGCCGCGTCGGTGTGCAGTGCGGGCCAGCCGTCCGCCGGGGCCTGCGGGTGCTCGTCGGTTGCATGAGGCGTCGACACGGCCCCTCCTTCCGTCCCGCACAGCGTACGGGCGGGTGGGAGGGGAGTTGCGGGGCGGGACGGCGGACGACCGGGTGGCACCCCTGCGGAAGCGTGAGCCGCAGACCCTCGTACGGTGCCGCCCGGCCGTGCCTTCCCCGGCCCCCGGACTCCGCTGTGGGGCGTCACGCGGTGCGTGCTGTCCCTGCGGCACGCAGAGCATGGCGGACCCGGGTGCCGGGAGTCGAGGTCTTTTAGCCCACGCTTAACAGACCAAGGCGATGTGTCCCAGGTAAAGTGCCAAGCGTCGCCGGGCGTCCCTCAGTCGGGTGACGGGGAGTCGTTCCATGCTGAAGATCCATTTCTCCGGCGAGGACATCCTCCGGACCAGAGTCGCTCCGGCTGCGGACCCGATCTGGGAAGTGGTGCTGAGCCTGCACCTGCTGCCCGGACGCAGCCGGGACCCACTGCTCGCCGGGTGGCGACGTGAGGTCATGCGCGGCCTGCGCCGGCAGGATGACGCCGACGGGCTGCGGTTGCTGCTGGCGTTGAACCCGCCGCGTGGCTACTTCCCGGACTTCCTCACCCCGTACGAGAGTGTCGGCGGGTTCGAGGCCGGGATGGAGGCGCTGCGGCGTACCCCTGCGACGTTGTTGCACCGCGACCTGAGCCGGCTGGCCAGCGGTCGGAGCCTGCCCACCGGGGCCGACGCCCTGGCCCGGGGTGAGCCGCGGGCGTTGGACGACCTGACCGGCGCGATGAGCCGTTACCGCGACCTGGCCCTCGGTCCCTACTGGGAGCGGGTGCAGGCGGCGGTGGACGCCGACCGGAGCCGGCGGGCGCGGGCCATGCTCGACGGCGGCATCGAGGGCCTGCTGACCTCGCTGCGGCCGGGTGTGCGCTGGGAGTCCGGTGTGCTGCACATCCCCGACTATCCGAACAGCCGCGAACTGCACCTGCTGGGGCGGGGGCTGCTGCTGGTGCCGTCGTACTTCTGCGCGAAGACACCGGTGGCGCTGGTCGACCCGGAGTTGCCGCCGGTGCTGGTCTATCCGGTGGACCGGCTGGGCGGGCTGGTCGCCGACGAGGTCGACGCGACCGGCACCGGCCACAAGGCGTTGGCCGCGCTGCTCGGCCGGACCCGGGCTGCGGTGCTCGCGGCCACCGACGGCGGGTGCAGCACCGGCGAGCTGGCCCGCCGGTTGCGGATCTCGGCGGCGGCGGCCAGCCAGCACACCACCGTGCTGCGCAACGCCGGCCTGCTGGTGAGCCACCGCGACCGCAACACCGTCCTGCACACCCCCACCCCGCTGGGGCGCGCCCTGCTCAACCCCTGACCGACGGGCCCGGCGACGGGCCCTCGGAAGGGGCGGCGTCGGGCCCTCAGAGGGCCAGGGAGGCGGCGGCGGTGGTGGCCGGTGGCGGTGGGAGGAGTTGGGAGGGGACGTGGTGAGCCGCGAGGGCGGTCCGCAGGCGCTGCACGTCGGTGCCGAAACGGACCAGTTGGACCGTGCCGACCGGGGTGGGCGGGGAGCACAGCACCAGGCCGGTGGCGCGGTCCGGCCAGCCGGGCACGGTGGTGACCAGTCCGGCGCGTACGTCGTCGTCGACGACCTGGGTGAACACCGTGCCGGGCGCGACGACGTCGATGACCGAGGCGATCGCCGCGGCGACCACCGCCGGGTCGGGGCGTACCTCGCCGGGGCGGTCCGGCAGGTGGGCGGCCTCGGTCAGCCCGGCCGCCCGGGCCTCGGCGGTGCCGAGCGAGAACAGGTCCATCGACGCGTCCCGCACCAGGACCCGCGCACCGTCGCCGTCGTCGTCCTGCCCGGCGGTCAGATAGCCCCGGACCACCGCGACCGGCATCTGGTCGCACTTGCCCTTGATCAGTTCGCCCGCGCCGGCCAGCTCGTCGACCACGGCCATCTGGGTCAACACCAGCTCGTTGCCGTACGGGTCGACCTCGCCCCGGTGGTCCCGGATCGCGTCCATCCCGGCCACGCCGAGGGCCACGTCGGTGAGCCCGTTGCGCCACGGCCGACCCATGGTGTCGCTGATGATCACGGCGACGTTCACGCCGTGCCGGGCCCGCAGGCCGGCGCGGAGTGCCCGGGCCGAGGCGTCCGGGTCCTCCGGGAGCAGCACCAGCCGGGTCTTGTCGACGTTCGAGGCGTCGATGCCGGCGGCCGCCATCACGAAGCCGTGCCGGGTCTGCACGATCCGGGTCGGGCCGCGCGACGCCACCACCCGGACCGTCTCCGAGGCCAGCACCTCGTCCCGGGCGGCCTGCCGCTCCGGGCCGTCGGCCGGTACGTCCACCAGCCGCCCCTCCGCCTTCGAGACGATCTTGCTGGTCACCACCAGCACGTCGCCGTCGCGCAGCCAGGGTGCCGCGCCGCCGATCAGCGCCGCCAGGTCGTCACCCTCGGTCACGTGGCCGATGCCCGGCACCGGCAGGATCTCCAGTCTCACGTCAACTCCACCGCGGCGCGGACCATCGCCGCCGTCGCCGCCTCGTCGGTCATCCGCAGCGGCACCGCGCGTACGGTCACGTCCGGCACCTGGGTGCCCGCATCCTCCTCGGCGACCAGCCATCCGTCGAGCAGGCCACCGGTGGCCCTGCTGCCGTACAGCCCGCCGACCCCGGCGGCGGTGCACGGCACGCCGACCACGGAGAGGCACCGGTCCGCCATGCCGCGCACCGGTGCGCCACCGATGATCGGCGACACCCCGACCACCGGTGCCGGACCGCCGGTCAGCGCCTCCCGTACACCCGGCACGGCGAGGATCGGCGCGATGCTGACCACCGGGTTGCTCGGTGCCACCAGCACCACGTCGGCACCGGCGATCGCCTCCGTCACGCCGGGTGCCGGCTTCGCGGCCTCCGCGCCGACGAAGACGAACCGGTGCGTCGGCACCTGGGCGCGGTACCGGATCCACCACTCCTGGAAGTGGATCGCCCGCTGCCCGTCGGCGCCGTCGCCGGCCCCGTCGGGCGGGGTCACCACCACGTGCGTCTCCAGGCGGTCGTCGGTCGCCGGCAGCAGGCGTACGCCGGGCTGCCAGCGGGTCGCCAACGCGTCGGTCACCTGGTGCAGCGGATAACCGGCGTCGAGCATGGTGGTGCGTACCAGATGGGTGGCCAGGTCCTTGTCGCCCAGCCCGAACCAGCTCGGCTCGGCACCGTACGCGGCCAGCTCGGTCTTGACCGTCCAGCTCTCGCCGGTACGACCCCAGCCGCGCTCGGGGTCGGCCCCGCCGCCGAGGGTGTACATGACGCTGTCCAGGTCCGGGCAGACCCGGAGCCCGTGCAGGCGCAGATCGTCGCCGACGTTGACCACGGCGGTCACCTCGGCGCCCACCTCACGGGCGTACGCACGCACCCCGAGCAGGAAGCGGGCACCCCCGATTCCGCCGGTCAGAACCACGACACGCATCAGCCCATCCTCGCCTACGTGACGCCTCCGACGGCCAGTCGCCCGGGGAGACTAGGCTCACGTCGGCATCTGTCCGCTTTCGCCCCCAGGGAGAGTTCGTGACCAGCCCCGTGGAGCATCCGCCCACCGATCCGACCCCGGCCCGTCAGGTGACCGGGCCGCTTCGGGAACTCGTCGCCCTCGTGCTCCTGGGCGCGAACGCCGTCTTCCTCTTCGTCGCGCTGATCCGGTTGATCACCCCGCAGGGCCCCTACAGCACGGTGACCGGCCGGGCGGGCAGCGCGTTCTTCGGCTTCGTCGGGCTGGAGGCGATCGTCCTGCCACTGCTGGCGGTGCTGCTCGCCACCCACCTCGCCCCGGTGGTCGGCAAGGCGAAGCTGATCACGCAGGCGGCCCTGATCGAGTACGCGGTCAGCTCCGTGCTCGGCGGCCTGACGCTGTTGATCTGGACGGTCGGCCGGCTGGCCGAGGCGGAGATCTTCGACGCCCTGACCGGCGTCATCGTCCGGGCGGCCTGGGTGGCGTTGTTCGGCGCGGCGGCATACGTGGTCTGGACCGTCTGGCGGCGGCTCTACCACGTGCCCAAGCCCAAGCAGGAGCCCGGCCTGTACGGCACCCCGCACCAGGGCTGGGGCCCGCAGGGCAACCCGGGACAGCCCGGCGGCTACCCGGGTGGGTGGCAGCAGCAGCCCGGTCCGGGTGCCGGTTGGGCCGGTGGCGAGCAGCCCGGCGGTTACCCCGGCCAGGGCGGCTACCCGGGCGCGGGTCAGCCCGGCGGTTACCCCGGTCAGCCGAGCGGTTACCCGGGCGAGCAGCCGAGCGGATACCCCGGCGGTCAGCCGGGCGGGGACCAGCCGGGCTGGCCGGTGGCGGGCCAGGCACCCGGCGGGCCGCCGTCCGCCCCGCACACCTGGCCGCCGCACGGCCAGCCGGTCGTGCCGCCGCAGCCGCCGGCACCGACCTCTCCGGCGGCGCCGCCGTTCGGGCAGCCCCCGTCGGCCGACCCGACCCAGACCATCCCGCGTCAGGGCACCGAGCCGGGCCAGGCGGTGCCGCCGCCGGGCGAGGGCGACCGCACCCAGCGGATCGACCCGGGCGACAAGCCCGCCTGACCGGCGTTCGACCAGCCGGGCGGCCGGGTGCGGTTGCCCACGTGGGGGGTGTGCGGCCGGCGACAGCGCCTAGGCTGGGCGGATGGTTGATCGCAGCGAGCCTGGGCCTGCGGAGGCGGCCGTCCGGCGGGCCCTGCGCCGGGCCGCCGCCGGCCGGGCGCTCGACGTCGACGAGGCGTCCGCACTGCTGAGCGCCCGCGGCACCGCCCTCACCGAGTTGCTCGACGTCGCCGGGGCGATCCGCGACGCCGGCCTGCGGGACGCCGGGCGGCCGGGCGTGGTCACGTACTCGAAGAAGGTCTTCGTGCCGCTGACCCGGCTCTGCCGGGACCGCTGCCACTACTGCACCTTCGCCACGGTGCCGCACCGGCTGCCGGCGGCGTTCCTCGACCGCGACGAGGTGCTCGCCATCGCCCGCGCCGGTGCGGCCCAGGGCTGCAAGGAGGCGCTGTTCACCCTCGGCGACCGGCCGGAGGAGCGCTGGCCGGCGGCCCGGCAGTGGTTGGACGAGCGGGGCTACGAGTCCACCCTGGACTACCTGCGGGCCTGCGCGGTCGCGGTGCTGGAGGAGACCGGCCTGCTGCCGCACCTGAACCCGGGCGTGCTCTCCTGGTCGGAGCTGCAACGGCTCAAGCCGGTCGCGCCCAGCATGGGGATGATGCTGGAGACCACCGCGACGCGGCTCTGGTCGGAGCCGGGCGGCCCGCACTACGGCTCGCCCGACAAGGAACCGGCGGTGCGGTTGCGGGTGCTCGACGACGCCGGCCGGGTCGGCGTTCCGTTCACCACCGGCATCCTGATCGGCATCGGCGAGACGCCCGCCGAACGGGTGGACGCGATCTTCGCCATCCGGCGGGCGCACCGGGAGTACGGCCACCTCCAGGAGGTGATCGTGCAGAACTTCCGCGCCAAGCCGGACACCGCGATGCGCGGGATGCCGGACGCGGAACTGCACGACCTGGCGGCCACCGTCGCGGTGGCCCGGCTGCTGCTCGGTCCGAAGGCCCGTATCCAGGCGCCGCCGAACCTGATCGCCGGTGAGTACGACCTGCTGCTGCGGGCCGGCATCGACGACTGGGGCGGTGTCTCCCCGGTGACCCCGGACCACGTCAACCCGGAACGCCCGTGGCCGCAGCTCGACGAGTTGGCGGAGCGCACCGCCGCGGCCGGGTTCGTACTACGCGAGCGGCTGACCGTCTACCCCGAGTACGTCCGGGCCGGTGAGCCGTGGCTGGATCCGCGCCTGATGCCGCACGTCACCGCGTTGGCCGAGCCGTCGAGCGGGCTCGCCGTGGAGTCGGCCCGGCCGGTCGGCCGCCCCTGGCAGGAGCCGGACGAGACCTTCGGCGGGCGGACCGACCTGCACGTCGACATCGACCGCACGGGACGGACCGAGGACCGGCGGGGCGACTTCGACCACGTCTACGGGGACTGGTCGGAGGTGGCGGCCAAGGTCGCCGTACCGCCGTCGGACGCCGGCCCGTCCGGTCGGCCGGTCGCTGCCGGGTCCGGCGACGCCGACCTGCGGGCCGGGCTGCGGCTGGCCGCCGAGAACCCGGCGGCGCTGCTCGAACCCCGGCACGCCGACGCCGCGATGGCGCTGTTCGGTGCGGACGGCCCGGCCCTGGACGAACTCTGCCGCCGCGCCGACGACCTGCGCCGGGACGCGGTCGGCGACGACGTCACGTACGTCGTCAACCGCAACATTAACTTCAGCAACGTCTGCTACGTGGGCTGCCGGTTCTGTGCCTTCGCGCAGCGGGAGCGGGACGCCGACGCGTACCGGCTGTCGGTGGAGCAGGTCGCCGACCGGGCGCTCGAAGCATGGGACGCCGGTGCCGGGGAGGTCTGCATCCAGGGCGGCATCGACCCGAAGCTGCCGGTCACCATCTATGCCGACCTGGTCCGGGCGATCAAGGCGCGGGTGCCCCGGATGCACGTGCACGCCTTCTCCCCGATGGAGATCGTCACCGCCGCCGCGAAGGCCGGGGTGCCGGTGAAGGAGTGGCTGACCGGGCTGCGCGAGGCCGGGCTGGACACCATCCCCGGGACGGCGGCGGAGATCCTCGACGACGAGGTGCGCTGGGTGCTCACCAAGGGCAAACTGCCCACCGCCGCCTGGGTCGAGGTGGTCAGCACCGCCCACGAGCTGGGCATCCGGTCCAGCTCCACGATGATGTACGGCCACGTGGACCACCCTGGGCAGTGGTTGGCGCACTTCCGGGTGCTGGCCGGCGTGCAGGACCGCACCGGCGGCTTCACCGAGTTCGTGGCGCTGCCCTTCGTGCACACCAACGCCCCGATCTATCTGGCCGGTATCGCCCGGCCGGGGCCGACCTGGCGGGAGAACCGGGTGGTGCACGCGATGGCCCGGGTGCTGCTGCACGGGCGGATCGACAACATCCAGTGCTCCTGGGTGAAGCTGGGTGACGAGGGCACGGTGGAGATGCTCCGCAGCGGCTGCAACGACCTGGGCGGCACCTTGATGGAGGAGACCATCTCGCGGATGGCCGGCTCGGGCAACGGTTCGGCGCGTACCGAGGAGCAGTTGCGGGCGATCGCGACGGCGGCCGGGCGGCCGGCGCGTAGGCGTACGACTGCGTACGGTCACGTCGGCGCCTAGCGTCGAACCTTCGCGGGTCCCCGGCCGTACCTGTCGATGCCGGCGGCGGGATCGGCGAGGACCGCCGCCGGCACCTGAGATTCGGGGGCCTGCGCGGTCCGTGCGGTGACCCCCGTCCGTCATCGCGGGCGCGTGTGCGCCGCCGGAAAGGTTGGCCATGATCACTGAGAGAAGGCGGACGCGGCAGTGGCCGCGACTGACCCGCCGGCAGACGTTGACGGCCGCGGCCAGCGCCACGCTCGGTGCCGCAGCCCTGGCGGTGCCGGGCCTCTCGGCCGCCGGCGACGACGACAAGGGGACCGCGGCCGGCGCGGACGAGACGATCGTGGTGCACCTGCGCGACGCCCGCTCCGGCACGATGGACGTCTTCGTCGGCCAGTCCCGCATCGAGGTGCGCGACCGTGGTCTGGCGGACCGGCTGCGCAAGGCCGCCACACGCCGCTGAACGTGCCCACCCGACCTCCGCCCGCCACGCCGGGCGTCCCCGACCGCCGCGCCCGTCACCGGCGCTGAGCGGTCACCCGCCACCGCCGTTCCGGCGGTCGCGTACTCCGGTCCGGCGCGGGCTCTCGGCGCCCGGCCGTCCATCCAATGCACACTTTCGCCCAGTGAGGTGGGTTCGTCATGTCTTCACACCGCGAGGCGCCGGAGATCGCCAAGGATCCGGTCGCCGATTCGTCGGACCTGTACGCCTTCGTCACGCCGGACCGTCCGGACACGGTGACGCTGATCGCCAACTACGTGCCGTTGCAACTGCCCTCCGGAGGGCCGAACTTCTTCGAGTTCGGCGACGACGTGCGCTACGAGATCCACATCGACAACAACGGTGACGGTCAGCCGGACGTCACTTACCGTTTCGAATTCACCACCGAAATCACGAACGCGAACAGTTTTCTCTACAACACCGGGCCGATCGATTCGCTGGACAGCGAGAACTGGAACCGTCGGCAGTTCTACAGCCTGACCCGGATCGCCGGTGGGCGGGAACAGCGGCTGGCGCGCAAGCTGCCCTGCCCGCCGTGCAACGTCGGCCCGCTCTCCACCCCGAAGTACGGCGATCTGGTCCGCCAGGCCACCTTCTCGCTCTCCACCGGGGAGAAGGTCTTCGCCGGACAGCGCGCCGACGGGTTCTTCGTCGACCTCGGGGCGATCTTCGACCTCGGCACGCTGCGCCCGTTCCAGCAGTTGCACGTGGCCGGGAAGAAGATCTTCCAGGAGCCCGGCCAGCCGGTGAACGCCACCGACCGGCTCAACGTGCACAGCCTGGCCATCCAGGTGCCGCTGGATCGGGTGCGCCGCAAGGCGAACCGCTACCACTGGCAGGAGCCCGCCTCGGTGATCGGGGTCTGGACCTCGGCGTCGCGTCGCCAGGTGCGGGTGCTCGGCGACAGGGTGGCCGCCGACACGAGCACCGGGCCGTTCACCCAGGTGTCCAGGTTGGGCAACCCACTGTTCAACGAGGTCATCGTGCCGATGGCGCAGAAGGACCTGTGGAACACCCTGCCGCCGTCGGAGGACAAGCGGTTCGCCCAGTTCGTCGAGCGGCCCGAGTTGGCGGCCCTGCTGCCGGTGCTCTACCCGGACGTCTTCCCGAACCTGGACAAGCTGAACAAATCCGAGAAGGCACGGGCGGACCTGGTCGCCATCCTGCTCACCGGTGTCCCGGAGGGGCTGATCGACGGCTTCACCAACGCCACCGGCGAGGTGCAGGCCGACATGCTCCGGCTGAACACCGCGATCCCGCCGGCCCGCCGCCCGAACCGCAACGGCGTACTCGCCGGTGACCTGGCCGGCTTCCCCAACGGCCGGCGGGTCGCCGACGACGTGGTGACGATCGCCCTGCGCGCCATCGCGGGCCTCACGGTGCCGCTGGTGGACCGGAAGTTCCAGCCGGACGAGGCGGCCGCCGCGGTGACCCCGGGGCTGAGCGCCGCCGACGTGACCGCGCCCTTCCTGCGCAACTTCCCCTTCCTCGGTACGCCCTACGACGGCTTCAACAACCCGGGGGTGTCGTCATGAGCGAGCGCAGCGAGCGAATCATCGGCGCAGTGGTGTGCCGGCGCGGAGCGAAGCGGAGGACGGCATGAGCGAGCGCAGCGAGCGAATCATCGGTGCCGTCGGGTCTCGTGCCGGCGCGGAGCGAAGCGGAGTGTCGGCATGAGCGAGCATGTGCACACATACGGTCCGACGGGGACCGGTACTGTTGTGCTTGACCTGGGCGGGGACACCGGCGCCCTGATCGTGCACACCGGACGCCACCTGCTCGGCCGGGAGATCGAGGTCAGCCGGCCGGACCACGACGGCGAGCCGCGGACCCACTCCGCCGTACGCGAGCGGCAGGTCCTGGACGGCACCTTCCACAGTGCGGTCTACCCGGACCTGCCGGCAGGTACCTATACCGTCTGGTGGGACGACGATACGCCGGCCGGAACGGTCCGGGTGGCCGGTGGCGTGGTCACCGAATTCACCTGGCCCACCAGCCCTTCCGGGTCCTCTGACTGACTCCTCAGACTTCCGCGCGACCGCGCCCCGTCCACGATGTGGACGGGGCGCGGTCGTCGTCTGCCCGGTCGATGGGCGGTCTTGACGAAGTCGGGCTAACCTTGCGGGTCAAGATCAACCGATCTTGACGGGTGACCTCCGAGGGCCGGCGCGGGGCGAGATCACCCCTGTCTCGGGTCGCGCGCCACGGGAGAAAACTCGGGCAACTCGCCGGAGAGGGCGTTACTCGGCCGGGGTCTGAATCGATAGGGCAGGGCGAGACCGGGTGCGTGTCGGGAGGGCGACTCCATTATCAAGTTTGGCTTGACGCCGCACGCATTACACGCGTGTAATTTGAATGGGGTTGTTCGCACGAACCGCAGCAAACGGGACCGGACGGACAAGCACGCCTTTCGCGTGGGGGGTTGCAGCGGCGATGTCGCCGGTGCGCGACAAGGAGGCAATTGATGGACGGCCAGCTCGAGGCGGCCGACCTGCTCGGAAACGCGCCGGAGTGGCAGGAGCGAGCGCTCTGCTCGCAGACCGACCCGGAGGCGTTCTTTCCCGAGAAGGGCGGCTCGACCCGCGAAGCGAAGCGCATCTGCTCGCGGTGCGAGGTCAAGACCGAATGCCTCGAATACGCTCTCGGCCACGACGAGCGGTTCGGGATCTGGGGTGGGCTCTCCGAGCGTGAGCGGCGCAAGCTCAAGCGGCGAGTAGCCTGAGTCGTCGGGAAGGGACGGTCGGGGGACGTCCCGCCCCGGGGATGACGACGCGCCGTGGGGGGTCACGGCGATCGGGTCAGGCCAACTCGTCCGGGTCGACGCCGAGCAGGTTCGCCACCTGCTCGATGATCACGTCGTGCACCAGGTCGGCGAGATCCTCGCGGTCCATGGCCCGGAACTCCAGCGGACGCCGGTACAGCACGATGCGGGGTGGCACCTCCTGGCGTCCCGGCCGACCCGGCAGCAGCCGGGCCAACGGCACCTCGCCGTCCTCCAGCACGTCGGTGTCATAGACGTTGAGGTCCGGCGGGACGTCCTCGACAGCGAACTCCACCCCGGCGAGTTCCTTGGCGAAGCGACGCTCCAGCGTCTCGACGGTGTCCAGCACCAGATCGTCGAAGATCTCCGCCTTGGTACGCGCCAACGGCACGGTGGCCGGCACCAGCCGCCCGCGCAGACCGCGCCCGTGCCGGTCGCGGTGCGCCCGCCGGCCGGGGCCGGGGCGGCGGTTCTCCGGACTCGTCATGAGCCAAAGGGTAGCCGCCATCGCGCCCCTGCCCGCAGCAGCGCCGGTACCTGGCGCGCCGTGTCCCGAGCCGAAATGTGATCACCAAGACGGGCGTGTCGTAACGCGAACCGGTGCGCCGGACCCGGTAATGGGGATACCCTGCGCCCGTGAGGTCACCACGGCGCTGCTCCCGTAACGGCTGCCCCCGGCAAGCGGTCGCCACGCTGACCTATGTCTACAACGAGTCGACGGCCGTGGTGGGCCCGCTCGCCGCCTTCGCCGAACCGCACACGTACGACCTGTGCGAGCCGCACGCCCGGAGCCTGACCGCCCCGCGTGGCTGGGAGGTGGTCCGGCACGAGGGCGAGTTCGAGCCCCCGCCGCCCACCACCGACGACCTGGTCGCACTCGCCGAGGCAGTCCGCGAAGCCGCCCGCCCGGCCCCCCGTCCTCCACAGGACGACCAGGCCCAGCAGGCCGCACCCCCCACCACCTCGTCCCGCCGAGGCCACCTCCGCGTAATCCCCCCCACGCACTAACCCCCACCCACCCCCACCACCCCCCCCACGCGCTCTCCGCGCGCCCGCGCCCTGCGGCGTTGATCAAGGAGTTTGCGTCAATTCCTGGCGGCTGGGCCGACCAAACTTCTTGATCAACGCGTCGAGGCAGGGGAGGGAGGGGAGCGGCGGGTCAGTGGCCTAGGAGGCGGGAGAAGGTGGCGGCGCGGCGGGATGCCCGGCCGGTACGGGACTCGCGTTCGTCGGCGGAGAGCATCAGGCGGAGGCCGGCGTTGACCGCGAGCCAACGTAGGGGCTCCGGCTCCCAGCGGGGTGAGCGGTGGTTGACCCAGGGCAGGCGGGTCAGCTCGGTCGGTTCGTTCCGGATCAGGTCGGCCAGCGTACGACCGGCCAGGTTGCTGGTGCCCACTCCGTCGCCGACGTACCCGCCGGCCCAGCCCAGCCCGTCGGCACGGTGGTAGCCGACCGAGGCCGACCAGTCCCGGGCCACCCCGAGCGGGCCGCCCCAGGTGTGCGTGACCGGCACCTCCGGGCCGAGCACCGGGAAGAGGTCGCCGAGCGTACGCCGGAGTGCGGCGAAGACCCGTGGCTCCCGGTCGTAGTCGGCGCGGACCCGCGAGCCGAAGTGGTACGGGGCGCCCCGCCCGCCGAAGGCGAGCCGGCCGTCGGCGGTGCGTTGGCCGTAGATGATGACGTGCCGGTGGTCGGAGAAGGTCTCCCGCTCGGCCAGCCCGATCTCGGCCCACGTCTCGTCGGGCAGCGGCTCGGTGGCGATCATCAGTGAATAGACCGGGGCGAGGGCCCGCCGGTGCCCGGTCAGCCCCGGTGTGTAGCCCTCGGTGGCCCGGATCACCACCGGGGCGCGTACGGTGCCGGCCGGGGTGACCGCCGCGCGGGGCCGGATCTCGGTGACCGGGGTGCGTTCGTGGATCGTCACGCCCCGGCGTTCCACCGCGCGGGCCAGGCCGCGTACCAGGCGCGCCGGGTGCACGGCCGCGCAGTGCGGCGTGTAGGTGGCGGCGCGTACCCCGCTGGCACCGCACCGGGCCACGGCCTCGGCCGGGCCGAGCAGGTCCAGGTCCTCCGGACCGAAGCCGAACTCCCGGGCCTCCGCCACCGTCGCCTTGGCCCGCTGCACCTGCGGCGCGCTGCGGGCCAACACCACCGTGCCACCGTACGACCAATGGCAGTCGATGCCCTCGGCGGCGACCACCCGGCCGACCTCGCGGACCGTGTCGTGCATGGCGTGCTGCATGGCGATCGCGGCGTCCCGGCCGTGCCGCCGGGCCAGCCCGGTCAGCGAGGTCGGCAGCAGCGCGGAGCACCAACCGCCGTTACGCCCGGAGGCACCGAAGCCGGCCACCTGGCGTTCCAGGACGACGATCCGCAGGGCCGGCTCGGCCTCGGCGAGGTAGTACGCCGTCCACAGCCCGGTGTACCCCGCGCCCACGATGACCACGTCGGCGACGGTGTCACCGGCCAACGGTGGGCGCGGGGTCAACGGCTCGTCCACGGTGGACAGCCAGTACGACAGGTCCTGGTAGGCCACCACCGCCTCCTAGAGTTTGGTCCAGGCCTCGCTGAGTACGCCCCGCAGGATCTGCTCGATCTCGTCGAACTGCTGCTGCCCGGCGATCAGCGGCGGGGCGAGCTGCACCACCGGGTCGCCCCGGTCGTCGGCCCGGCAGTAGAGCCCGGCGGAGAACAACGCGCTGGACAGGAAGCCGCGCAGCAGTCGCTCGGACTCGGCCTCGTCGAAGGTCTCCCGGGTGTTCTTGTCCTTGACCAGCTCGATGCCGTAGAAGTAGCCGTCGCCTCGGACGTCACCGACGATCGGCAGGTCGTGCAGCTTTTCCAGGGTCGACCGGAAGGCCGCCTCGTTGGCGCGTACGTGCCCGACGAGATCCTCCCGGGCGAAGACCTCCAGGTTGGCCAGGGCCACCGCGCAGGAGACCGGGTGCCCGCCGAAGGTCACCCCGTGGGCGAACATGCCGGTCTCGGTGAGGAACGGCTCCATCAGCCGGTCACTGGCGATCATCGCGCCGAGCGGGGCGTACCCGGAGGTGATGCCCTTGGCGGTGGTGATGATGTCGGGCTGGTAGCCGTAGCGGGCGGCACCGAAGTACTCGCCGAGCCGCCCCCACGAGCAGATCACCTCGTCGCTGACCAGCAGCACGTCGTACGCGTCGCAGATCTCGCGGACCCGCTCGAAGTACCCGGGCGGCGGCGGGAAACAGCCGCCCGAGTTCTGCACCGGCTCCAGGAAGACCGCCGCGACGGTGTCCGGTCCCTCCCGCTCGATGGCCCGCCCGATCTCGTCGGCGGCCCAGCGACCGAACGCCACCGGGTCGTCGCCGTGCTCCGGAGCCCGATAGAAGTTGGTGTTCGGCACCTTGATCCCGCCCGGCACCAGCGGCTCGAAGTCCGTCTTGATGCCCGGCAGCCCGGTGATCGACAGGGCACCCATGGAGGTGCCGTGATAGGCGATGTATCGGCTGACCACCTTGTGCTTGGTGGGCTTGCCGACCCGCTTGAAGTACGCCCGGGACAGCTTCCAGGCCGCCTCGACCGCCTCGGAGCCACCGGTGGTGAAGAAGACCCGGTTCAGGTCGCCCGGCGCCAGCTCCGAGATCCGCTCGGCCAGCTCCACGGCGGTCGGGTGGGCGTACGACCAGAGCGGGAAGTACGCCAACTCCCCGGCCTGCTTGGCGCCGGCCTCGGCCAGCTCGGTGCGACCGTGGCCGGCGTTGACGACGAAGAGGCCGGCGAGGCCGTCCAGGTAGCGGCGACCCTGCGAGTCCCAGACGTACGCGCCCTCGCCGCGCACGATGGTCGGTACCTCACCGGCGGAGTAGCTCGCCATCCGGGTGAAATGCATCCAGAGGTGGTCGGTGGCGTTCGCCATGTCAGCCCCATCGGGTCTCGGGCCGGTCAGGTTTCACCGGCCGCTCTGCTCACGGTTATCCCACAGTCCGCCGCCGCGAGGCAAGTGCAATCGGTTGAACTTACGCCTCAAAGCAACGGATTTAGCGAGCTTATCCGACGTAGTGCAACGGAATCCGCATCGTCGCGGCCCGGCGGCGTCCTCCTGCGGGCCCGGCTCGCCAGCTCGTCAGATGGTCGGGCCTTCGCTTGCTCCCGTGCCTGCGCTTGCTCCCGTGCCTTTGCTCCGGTGCTTCCGCTCCCGCGTCAGCTCGCGATCGGCGTTGCCCGGCTTGCCGGGGGTGCCCACTCAGTCGCCTCTGCTCTGCTTCAACCACCGCAACGGTTTTCGCTCGGCAGCAGTGCGCTGGTTGAAGCAGAGCAAAAGCGACTGGAAGGGGTTGGGTGCTCTCTCGGAGTCGGTCGTCGGCGGCTGGTGAGGGTCGGATCCCCGCAGCTCGGACCCCGAGGGCTCGGACCCGGGGGCTGGTGAGGGTCGGACCCCTGTGGTCCGGGCCTCCGGCGCTCGGGCTTCCGGCGGCTCGGACCTCGGCGGCCCGGACCTCGGACCTCTTGGCTTGGACCTCGGCGGCCCGGACCTCGGGGCTCGGACTCCTGGCGCTCGGACTCCCGCTCGGACCTCCGGCGCTCGGACCTCCTGGCCGGCAGTGCCTGGTGTCTCGGGCAGGCGGTGCCTCGCTGTCGATCGCTCAAGATCTTGGAAAGTTTCCGTTTCGTGCTAACGGAAACTGTCCAAGGTTCACATTCGCGAGGTGGTGGCCGAGATTCACAGGTGCGGGCAGGGTGACGGCCGCGTCGGCGGGCCCGCCCCGTCCGCCCCCGCCGCCGGGCCCGCCCCGTCCGGCCCGGTCACCGGCCCCGCCCCGCCCCGTCCGGCCCGGTCACCGGCCCCGCCCCGCCCCGTCCGGCCCGGCCACCGGCCCCGCCCGCAGGTGGGCGCCGGAGGCGGACGTCGGGCGGCCGAAGACGGGTGGTGGGCGTGGGCGGCAGAGGTGGGCGCCGGAGGTGGGCGGCCGGGGCGGGGCCGGGGGCTGGAGGTGGGCATCGGGCGGCCGGAGGTAAGCGGTGGAGGTGGGAGGTGGCTGGTGGAGGTGGGCGGCGGGGCGTGTCGAGGGCATTCGAGGGGCATCTCCGTCGCACCTCAGATGCGCGAAACAGTCCCGCCCGCAACACGCCGAGACCGGGCGGACAGCGCCACTCAGAGTGGCTACCGTGCGGCGCAACGTGACGCTCGGACGGGGGTCGGCAGATGAACGAGACACTGCGGTTGGCGATGGCGGACAAGGGCGAGACCGCCCAGTCGTTGGCCGGGAAGGTCGGCGTCGACCCGAAGACGGCAAGTCGCTGGGTGGCCGTCGGGCGTACCCCGCATCCCGGCACCCGGGCCGCCGTCGCCGCCCTTCTCGGCCGTGAGTCGAAGGAACTCTGGCCGGAGCCGTACCGTCGCCGTGACATGCCCTGGTTCCAGGAGTGGGCCCAACTGGAGCAGATTGCCAGCTCGCTGCGGTCTTACGAGCCGCTGCTGGTGCCGGGCCTGATGCAGACGGAGGCGTACGCCCGGGCGGTGCTGGCGACCGGAGGCCTGGTCGCGCCGGCGCAGGTGGAGGAGATCGTGTCGGCGCGACTGGCCCGGCAGCGGGTGCTGGAGCGCGAGGTCCCACTGCAACTGGTGGCGGTGATCGACGAGGTGGTGCTGCGTCGGCGGGTGGGCGGCGACCAGGCGGTGATGGCCGGGCAACTGCTCCACCTGGCCGAGCTGGGTGAGCGGGAGCACGTGCAGGTCCGGGTGATCCCGGCGGAGAACCCGTGGCACACCGGCCTGGCCGGGCCGTTCGTGCTGGCCCGGACGCCGGACGGCGCCGAGGCGGCCTATCTGGACAATCAGCTGCGCGGTCAGGTGGTGACCGAGCGTGCCGACCTTGCTAGCCTGGGCGCGAGATGGGAGAGCGTCACCGGTAAGGCGCTGCCCCGCCGCCGGTCCATCGAGCTGATCAGGGAAGTGGCGACGACATGGACATGACCGACGCCCGCTGGCGCACCGCCACCCGCAGCAGCAACAACGGCGGCGACTGTGTCGAGGTGGCCGACAACCTGCCCGGCCGGATCCTGGTGCGCGACAGCAAGGATCGAGCCGGCGGCACCCTGACCTTCACTCCCGACGCCTGGCGCGCGTTCGTCACCACACCCCCGCGCTGACCTCCCGCACCGACTCTTCCGCGTGCGCACCGACCCTTCCGCGTGCGTGCCGACCCTTCCGTGCACTGACCCTTCCGTGCGCTGACCCTTCCGCGTGCGCGCCGATCCTTCCGCGCGCCGATCATGGAGTTGTGGCAGCGACAAACCAGGGCGATCGGCGCGTTTCCACGACCACAACTCCATGATCGGCGGGCGCACGGCGCACGGCGCACGGCGCGCGTGGCGCGCGTGGCGCGCGTGGCGCGGGGCGCGGGGCACGGGGCGAGAGGCGCGGCGAGGCGCGGCGAGGGCGCGGGGGAGACGGCGCGCGGCGGGACGCGGCGAGGCGGGGGCGCACGGGACGGGGGTGCGCGGGGTGAGGGCGAGTGGGGCGAGGGCGAGTGGGGCGAGGGCGAACCGGGCGGAGGTGCGTGGGGCGCACACTCAGGCGGTGCCCCAGCTGTAGGTCTGCTTGCGGAGTTTGAGGTAGACGAACGCCTCGGTGGAGAGCACTCCGGAGACTGCGCGCAGCCGTTGCAGGATCTCCAGCAGATGCTCGTCGTTGCGGCAGACCACCTCGGCCAGCAGGTCGAAGGAGCCGGCGGTGATCACCACGTAGTCGACCTCGTCCAGCTCGGCGATCCGGTCCGCGACGCTCTCCAGGTCGCCGTCGGTGCGCAGCCCGATCATGGCCTGACGGGGGAAGCCGAGCTGGAGCGGGTCGGTCACCGCGACGATCTGCATCACCCCGGCGTCGAGCAGCCGCTGTACGCGTTGGCGTACCGCCGCCTCGGAGAGGCCGACCGCCTTGCCGATGGTGGCGTACGGGCGGCGGCCGTCCTGCTGGAGCTGTTCGATGATCTGCTTGGCCACGTCGTCGAGCAGTACGTGGCTGGCGCCCTCCCGCACGCTGACCCGGCGTCCGCCGGTGCCGTTGTCCTGCTGCCGGTTCGTCATCGACCGCTCCCCATGTCCGTCACGGCGCTGAGCCTAACGCCACCGGGCAGTCTGGCGTAATTCGTCGTCCACGGCTATTGCGGCTACGGAATCCCTTGTCGGGGAGGTTTCCTCATGTCAGGATCAGTCGTCCATCGCCACTGACCCTCCCGTCGGCGCGCCCACCCCCGTCCCGCCGCCGACGATGACCTGTAGGAGTCGTCACATGCGAAACGCTTACCGGCCCCTCACCCGGCGTGGTCTGCTCACCGGCACCCTCGGCTCGGCCGCGCTGCTCGCGGCGGGCGGCACCCTCGCCGGGTGCGGCACCCCCGGCGCGCAGCAGACCGAGGCCGGTTGTGTCAGCGAGGACCTGTCCGGCACGGAGAAGACTCTCGCCTTCTCCAACTGGCCGCAATACATGGACGTCGACGACGACGACGCGTCGAAGCGTCCCAGTCTCGACAAGTTCGTCACCGACACCGGCATCCAGGTGACCTACACCGAGGACGTCAACGACAACAACGAGTTCTTCGGCAAGGTGCAGAACCAGCTCGCCGCCTGTCAGGGCACCGGGCGGGACGTCATGGTGCTCACCGACTGGATGGCCGCCCGGATGATCCGGCTCGGCTGGATCCAGCGGCTCGACAAGTCGAAGCTGCCCAACGTCGAGGCGAACCTGCTGCCGTCGCTGCGGAACCGTCCCTTCGACGTGGACAACCACCTCGCCGTGCCGTGGCAGTCGGGCCTGGCCGGGTTGGCGTACAACGGGCGGGTCACCCGGGAGATCCGGACCGTCGACGAGTTGCTCACCCGCGCCGACCTCAAGGGCAAGGTGACCGCGCTGACCGAGATGCGCGACACCATGGGGCTGCTGCTGATGTCGAACGGTCACAACCCGGCTGACTTCACCGCCAACCAGTTCGACGACGCCCTCAACAAGCTCAAGAAGGCGGTCGACTCCGGGCAGATCCGCCGGTTCACCGGCAACGACTACGCCCCCGACCTGGCCAAGGGCGACATCGCGGCGTGCATCGGGTGGTCCGGCGACATCATCCAGCTCGGCTTCGATGACGAGCAGATCAAGTTCGTGGTGCCCGACTCTGGCGTGACGCTCTGGTCGGACAACATGCTCGTGCCGAACAAGGCCACCCACAGGGGCAACGCCGAGGCCCTGATGAACCACTACTACGAACCGGCCATCGCCGCCCAGCTCGCCGCGTACGTCAACTACATCTGTCCGGTGCAGGGCGCGCAGGAGGAGATGGAGAAGATCGACCCGGAGCTGGCCGCGAACCCGCTGATCTTCCCGGACGAGGCGATCCTCTCCAAGGCCCGCGTCTTCATGGCCCTGGACGAGCAGCAGGAGCGCGAGTACGAGACCAAGTTCCAGCAGGTTATCGGAGCGTGACGATGGCGCGGGACACTCCGGCCGGCGACCTGAGGCTGGCCGAACTCACCAAGACGTTCGGCCCGTTCACCGCCGTCGACGACCTGAGCCTGACCATTCCGCAGGGCTCGTTCTTCGCCCTGCTCGGCGCCTCCGGCTGCGGGAAGACCACGACGCTGCGGATGATCGCCGGGCTGGAGGAGCCGACCAGCGGGCAGGTGCTGCTCGGTGACCGGGACATCGCCCGGCTGCGGCCGTACAAGCGGCCGGTCAACACCGTGTTCCAGAGCTACGCCCTCTTCCCGCACCTGGACATCTTCGAGAACGTCGCCTTCGGCCTGCGGCGGCGCGGCATCCGCTCGGTCGACGGGCAGGTCCGCGAGATGCTGTCGCTGGTGCAGCTCGACGGGTACGAGCGGCGTCGCCCGGCCCAGCTCTCCGGCGGGCAGCAGCAACGGGTCGCGCTGGCCCGGGCCTTGATCAACCACCCGCAGGTGCTCCTGCTGGACGAGCCGCTCGGCGCGCTCGACCTCAAGCTGCGCCGGCAGATGCAGATCGAGCTCAAGCGCATCCAGACCGAGGTCGGCATCACCTTCGTGCACGTCACCCACGACCAGGAGGAGGCCATGACGATGGCCGACACGGTCGCGGTGATGAACGCCGGGCGGATCGAGCAACTCGGCCCACCCGCCGAGATCTACGAGTTCCCGGCGACCGCGTTCGTGGCCAACTTTCTCGGCCAGTCCAACCTGATCGCGGGCGAGGTCTCCAGCACCGACGGCGACGACCTCCTGATCACCGCGCACGGCGCGCGGTTCTCCGTGCCGTCGGCGCGGGCCCGCACCGACCAGGGTCCGGTCTTCCTGGGCGTACGCCCCGAGAAACTGCACCTGGTCGGCGCCGCCGTGCAGGTGCCCGCCGGCAACCAGCACCTCGAAGGCACCGTCACCGATGCCTCCTACGTCGGGGTGAGCACGCAGTACCTGCTGCGCACCGGCTGGGGCACCGAGCTGAGCGTCTTCGTCGCCAACAGCGGTGCGCAGCAGCGCTTCGCCGTCGGCGAGCGGGCCGTGGCGTACTGGGATCCGCAGCACGCCTTCCTGCTCGGTCGCCGCGCCGACGAGGAGGACCGCACCACTCCGGTCCTGGACGAGCCGGTCGGTGCGTCCTCATGAGCCAGCGAAGCGAGACCACGGCGTGAGCGCGCTGGCTCACGTACCCACCGGCTCCGGGCAGCCGGCGTCGCCGCCGCCGGCTGCCCGATCGGGGCGGTACCGCCTCCTGCCGTACCTGTTGCTGCTGCCGGGCGCGGCCTGGCTGCTTCTCTTCTTCGCCCTGCCGCTGGTGCAGCTCGCCGCGGCCAGCCTCTACGACCCGAACGGCACGCTCTCCACCGGGTACGCGATGACCTGGGCGTTCGGGAACTACCCGACGGCGTTGCAGGCGTACTGGCCGCAGTTCAGCCGCTCGTTCCTGTACGCGGGCATCGCCCTGGTGCTGGCGCTGCTGATGGGCTACCCGCTGGCGTACGCGATCGCGCAGAAGGCCGGCCGGTGGAAGAACCTGCTGCTGGTCTGCGTGATCGCCCCGATGTTCACCAGCTTCCTGGTGCGTACGCTGGCCTGGAAGACCATCCTCTCGGACAACGGCTGGTTGGTCGGGCTGCTGCGGGACGTGCACCTGCTCGGGCCGGACGGGCGGCTGCTGGCCACCCCGATCGCGGTGGTGCTCGGCCTGACGTACAACTTCCTGCCGTTCCTGGTGCTGCCGCTGTACGCGAGCCTGGAGCGGCTCGACTACCGGCTGCTGGAGGCGTCCAGCGACCTGTACGCCAGCCCGCTGAAGACGTTCCGCCGGGTCACCCTGCCGCTCTCGATGCCGGGCCTGATCGCCGGGACGCTGCTGTTCTTCATCCCGGCCACCGGCGACTACATCAACGCCGAACTGCTCGGTACGCCTAACCAGTACATGATCGGCAACGTCATCGACTCGGCGTTCCTGGTCCGGCTGGACTACCCGCAGGGCGCGGCGCTGTCGTTCCTGCTGATGTCGGCGATCCTCGCGGTGGTCTTCGTCTATCTGCGGCGGGCCGGCACGGAGGAGGTCCTATGACCAGGTTCTCCCGGTGGTTGGCGCAGCACTGGGTGATGGGCGTGGCCCTGCTGGTGCTCGGCTACCTGTTCCTGCCGATCGCCGTGGTCGGCGCGTTGTCGTTCAACCGCCCCTCCAACCGGCTCTCCTACGACTTCCACGAGTTCACGTTCGACAACTGGCGCAACCCGTGCGCCACGTCCGACATGTGCGACGCGGTGGTCCGCAGCGTGCAGATCGGCTTCATCGCCACCGTCGCGGCCACCGCGCTCGGCACGTTGATGGCGTTCGCGCTGGTCCGGCACCGGTTCCGGGGACGGTCCGGGCTCAACGTGCTGATCTTCCTGCCGATGGCCACGCCGGAGCTGGTGATGGGCACCTCGTTGCTGGCCCTCTTCGTCGCCGGTGCGGTGCCGCTGGGCTTCTGGACCATCGTCATCGCGCACGTGATGTTCTGCCTGTCGTTCGTGGTGGTGACGGTCAAGGCGCGGCTGGCCGGGATGGACCGGCGGCTGGAGGAGGCCGCGATGGACCTCTACGCCAGCGAGTGGCAGACGTTCCGCCGCATCACGCTGCCGCTGGTGCTGCCCGGCATCGTGGCCGCCGCGCTGCTGGCGTTCTCGCTCAGCTTCGACGACTTCATCATCACCAACTTCAACTCCGGCACCACCGTCACGTTCCCGATGTACGTCTGGGGTGCCGCCCAGCGGGGCATCCCGCCGCAGGTCAACGTCATCGGCACCGCCATGTTCGCGATCGCGCTGCTGCTGGTGCTGGCCAGCATGCTGCGGGGGCGACGGGCCCGCCGGGCGTCGATCGCCGTGCCGGCTCCCCGGGCGACAAGCCGGTCATGACCGGGCCATCCGCCGGCCGGGCGCTCGCCGACGCGGTACGCGCGCCGTACTGGCTGGACCGGCCGGAACGCCCCGACCCGTTGCCGCCGCTGCCCGGCCCGACCACCGCCGACCTGCTGGTGATCGGGGGCGGCTACAGCGGGTTGTGGGCTGCCCTGCTGGCCAAGCGGGCCGACCCGGCGCGGGACGTGCTGCTGGTGGAGGCGGGCACCTGCGGCTGGGCGGCCTCCGGGCGCAACGGCGGGTTCTGTGCCGCCTCGCTGACGCACGGGCTGGCCAACGGGGTGCAGCGGTTCCCGGACGAGATCGGGACGCTGGAACGGCTCGGCCGGGAGAACCTGGACGCCATCGCCGCCACCGTGGCGGAGCACCGGATCGACTGCGACTTCGCGCGGACCGGCGAACTGTCGGTGGCGGTCGAGCCGTACCAGCTCGACGGGCTGGCCGCCGACGCCGCGCTGGCCGGGCGGTACGGGCACGACGTCAGCCTGCTCGACGCCGACGAGGTGCGCGCCGAGGTCGACTCGCCGACGTACCTGGGCGGACTGTGGGACCGTGACCGGGTGGCGATGCTCGACCCGGCGCGGTTGGCCTGGGGACTGCGCCGGGCCTGCGTGGACCTCGGCGTCCGGGTGCACGAGCACACCCGGGTCACCGGCCTGCACCGGGACACCAACGCGCTGCTGGCCCGCACCGTCGCCGCCGACGGCAGCCCCGGGGCGGTCCGCGCGGCCAGGGTGGTGCTCGCCACCAACGCGTTCCCGCCGCTGCTGCGCCGCCTGCGCACCTGGATCGTGCCGGTGTACGACTACGCGTTGACCACCGAGCCGTTGACGCCCGCGCAACGTGACGCCGTCGGCTGGCGCAATCGGCAGGGGCTGGCCGACACCGGCAACCAGTTCCACTACTACCGGCTCACCGACGACGGGCGGATCCTGTTCGGCGGCTACGACGCGGTCTACCACTACGGCAACCGGATGACGCCGGCACTGGAACAGCGCGACGCCACCTTCACCGCCCTCGCCCGCCACTTCTTCACCACCTTCCCGCAGCTCGCCGACGTCCGGTTCAGCCACCGCTGGGGCGGGGTGATCGACACCAGCACCCGGTTCTGCGCCTTCTTCGGCACGGCGTACTCCGGTCGGCTCGCGTACGCGGCCGGGTACACCGGACTCGGCGTCGGGGCGACCCGGTTCGGTGCCCGGGTGATGCTCGACCTGCTCGACGGCGTGGACAGCCCACTGACCCGGCTCGACCTGGTCCGCAGCCGTCCACTGCCGTTCCCGCCCGAACCGGCCCGCGCGGTCGGCATCGGGCTCACCCGCTGGTCCATGGCCCGGGCCGACACCGCTCAGGGGCGGCGCAACCTGTGGCTCCGTACGCTTGATCGCTTCGGTCTGGGGTTCGACTCGTGATGCGTGTGCTGCTGATCGGGGCCGGAGGCGTCGGTTCCGCCGTCGTCGCCATCGCGGCCCGACGTGCCTTCTTCGACACCATGGTGGTCGCCGACCACGACGAGACCCGCGCCGCGCGGGCCGTCGCCGGATCCGACGCCCGCTTCGTCGCCGCCGGCGTCGACGCCGCCTCGGCCGAGGCGGTCGCGGCACTCTGCCGCGAACACCGGATCACCCACGTGCTCAACGCGGTCGACCCACGCTTCGTCATGCCGATCTTCGACGGTGCGTACGCGGCCGGCGCCGACTACCTCGACATGGCGATGTCGCTGTCCCGCCCGCACCCGACCCGGCCCCACCAGGAGACCGGCGTGATGCTCGGCGACGCGCAGTTCGCGGCGGCCGACCGCTGGACGGAGGCCGGGCGGCTGGCGCTGTGCGGGATCGGTGTCGAACCCGGCCTCTCCGACGTCTTCGCCCGCTACGCCGCCGACGAGCTGTTCCGCGAGATCGACGAGATCGGGGTACGCGACGGCGCGAACCTGACCGTCGACGGCTACGACTTCGCCCCGTCGTTCTCCATCTGGACCACCATCGAGGAGTGCCTGAACCCGCCGGTGATCTGGGAGGCCGACCGGGGCTGGTTCACCACCGAGCCGTTCAGCGAGCCGGAGGTGTTCGACTTCCCCGAGGGGATCGGGCCGGTCGAGTGCGTCAACGTGGAGCACGAGGAGGTGCTGCTGATCCCGCGCTGGGTGCCGGCGAAGCGGGTCACCTTCAAGTACGGCCTCGGCGCGGAGTTCATCGAGGTGCTCAAGACGCTGCACAAGCTCGGTCTCGCCGCGACGGAGCCGGTGCGGGTGGGCGCGGTCTCCGTGTCGCCGCGCGACGTGGTGGCCGCCTGCCTGCCCGACCCGGCCACGCTCGGCGACCGGATGCGCGGCAAGACCTGCGCCGGCACGTACGTCACCGGTACCGGCACCGACGGCCAGCCGCGCCGGGTCTACCTCTATCACGTGGTCGACAACGAGTGGTCGATGCGCGAGTACGGCCACCAGGCGGTGGTCTGGCAGACCGCGGTGAACCCGGTCGTCGCCCTGGAGTTGCTGGCCGACGGCGTGTGGTCGGGCAGCGGGGTGCTCGGTCCGGAGGCCTTGCCGCCCAAGCCCTTCCTCGACCTGCTGACCGCGTACGGCTCGCCGTGGGGGATGGCGGAACGATGACCCGGTACGGCCCGATGTACGGCCCCGACGTGACGTTCCTCGGCGTACCGCCCTGCACGATCGAGGAGCCCGTCACGTACGCCGAGGCCGACGTGGTGATCATCGGCGCGCCCTTCGACGGCGGCACCTCGCACCGCCCCGGCACCCGGTTCGGCCCGTCCGCCATCCGGCAGGCGTGCTACCTGCCGCACGACGGCTCCCGCCCCTCGCTGGCGCTGCGCGTCGACGCGCTGCGTGACCTGTGCGTCTACGACGCCGGTGACGTCGAGATGTTCTCCGGCGACATCGAACGGTCGCTGTCTGCGCTGGAAACCGCCGTGTACGCGGTCGCCTCGGCCGGTGCGATCCCGGTGGTCCTCGGCGGCGACCACTCCATCGCCCTGCCCGACGCCACCGGGGTGGCCCGGCACCACGGGCTGGGCCGGGTGTCGCTGGTGCACTTCGACGCGCACGCCGACACCGGCGACATCGAGTTCGGCTCGCTGCACGGCCACGGCCAGCCGATGCGTCGACTGATCGAGTCCGGCGCGGTACGCGGCGACCGGTTCCTCCAGATCGGCCTGCGCGGCTACTGGCCGGGCCCGTCGACGCTGTCCTGGATGGCCGAGCAGCGCATGCGCTCGTACGAGATGACCGAGATCGTGGCCCGTGGCCTGGACGACTGCCTCACTGAGGCGTTCGGCATCGCGACCGACGAGTGCGAGGGCGTCTTCCTCTCCGTCGACGTGGACGTGGTCGACCCGGGCATGGCCCCCGGCACCGGTACCCCCGAACCGGGCGGCTTCACCAGTCGACAACTGCTCGACGCGGTCCGCCGGGTCTGCTACGAACTCCCCGTGGTCGGGGTGGACGTGGTCGAGGTCGCACCACCGTACGACCACGCCGACATCACCGCGTACCTCGGAAACCGGGTCGTCCTGGAGGCGCTGTCGGCCATCGCCCGCCGCCGTCGCGACGCCACCGGCGGCCCACCCTGGAACCCCACCCAACCCCTCCTCGACAGCCGCTGACCCGCGACGGCACCCTTGCTGGGTTTAGCTCGGGCTATAGTTCTGCCATGGGTTCTGGTCGCCGCCGTTGGCAGGTCCGAGTCACGGGAGAGGTCCGCCGGTGGCTCCAGGATCTCCGTCGGGACGACTCGGACACCTACGAACGTGTCCGGGCGGCCGTGGACATGTTGGCGGAGATCGGGCCGGGGTTGGGACGTCCCCTCGTGGACACGCTTCGAGGGAGCAGCGTCAGCAATCTGAAGGAGTTGCGACCGAGGTCGGGTCGGGATGTCGCCATTCGTGTGCTGTTCGTCTTCGATCCATGGTCGCAGGCCGTGCTTCTGGTCGCCGGCAACAAGGCGCACAACTGGACGCAGTGGTACAAGGAGAACATCCCGTTGGCCGAGCTGGCCTACAAGGCGTGGCTCGACAGCGAGTACGAGCGTAGGGGGGAATCGTGACCGAGTTCCACGACTGGGACGAGGTGCGTGCGGAGCTCGGCGGTGACGACGCCGCCCACGACGAGGAGCGGGCCAGGACCGAGGCGTGGGTGAGCGCCTACCACCTCGCTGAGGAACGCAAGCGGCTCGGGCTCACGCAGCGAGAGGTGGCCGAGCTCATGGGAGTGACCCCGGGGCGGGTCAGCCAGATCGAGAACGGCGACCTCGACGTCAACGAGGTCGCCACGTTGAGTCGGTACGCCAACGCACTCGGAGCCCGACTCCGCATCATCTTCGACTACGGCAACGACCTTCGCCAGATCGCCTGAACACCCTTGGTGCCCGGTGGGCCCGTTCCGCAGCCGCAGTGGGCTCGTCCGCTGGATCGCGCCTTGCGAGCGTGAGGTGGGTCACTCTCTGTCACGTGGTGGGGGTGGGGGTGGGACGTAAGTACTGATCAGGCGCGTGGGGGCGATTGGCGCGCGCGAGCATTTGTAGTGACGTCGTCGACGTGGAGTATTGCTGCGGCGGGCACTTACGTAACCCTTATCTTCCGCCTGCGAACGTATGCCCGGCAGACGACGGATCACGGGGGCGAAGAGCGTGCGGGTGTTGGTGGCGGACGACGAGCGGCTGCTGGCGGACATGGTCGCCGAGGGCCTCAGGCGGCTCTCGATGGCGGTGGACGTCTGCTATGACGGTGACGGCGCGTTGGAGCGGATCGGGGTCAACCGCTACGACGTGGCGGTGCTGGACCGGGACATGCCGGGCCACACCGGCGACGAGGTGTGCCGCAGTCTGGCCGGGTCCGGTTCCGGCACCCGGGTGCTCATGCTCACCGCCGCCGCCGGCATCCGGGACCGGGTGGAGGGTCTCGGGCTCGGTGCCGACGACTATCTCACCAAGCCGTTCGCCTTTGCCGAGCTGGTCGCCCGGGTGCAGGCGCTCGGTCGGCGGTCCGCGCCGGCGGTGCCGCCGGTGCTGGAGCAGCACGGGGTGGCGCTGGACGTGGCGCGGCACTCGGTCACCCGGGACGGCCGGTCGGTCAGCCTGAGCCCGAAGGAGTTCGCCGTGCTGCACGTGCTGATGCGCGCGGACGGGCGGGTGGTCAGCTCGGAGGAGCTGCTGGAGCAGGCGTGGGACGAGTTCGCCGACCCGTTCACCAACACCGTCCGGGTCACCGTGATGACCTTGCGGAAGAAGCTCGCTACGCCTCAGGTCATCCACACCGTGCCCCGGGCCGGTTACCGGATCGGGGCTGCGTCGTGACACCGCGTCGCAGGATCGTGCTGGTCGGCGTGGTCGCCCTGATCGCCGGGTACGCCCTGCCGGGGTTGACCGTGTCGGTGGTGAGCGAGCTGTGGTGGCGGGTCCGGGGGCTCTGTTCCAGCGGGCTGCCCGGCGGCGGGTTGGTGTGCGAGCCGGCGCAGCGTCTGAGCGGTCTCGCGCTTCCGCTGCTGGCCCTGGTCATGTTCCTGCTCGCGGTGGCGGCGATCTGGGGCGCTGCCGTCTGGTGCCTGCGTCCGGTCCGGGACCTCGCCGGTCCGATCTCGAACGTCGGGCCGCAGAACCTCGGCTACCGCATCCGGATGCGCGGCAACGACGAGGTGGCCCGGTTGGCCCGGTCGCTCGACGAGATGATGGAGCGCATCGCCGCCGGGTACGAGGGGCAGCGGCGGTTCGCCGCGAACGCCTCGCACGAGCTGCGTACGCCGTTGGCGGTGCAGCGCACGCTGATCGAGGTCGGGATGGCCCGCTCCCTCAGCGGCGAGCAGTTGGAGCTGGTGACCGGCCAACTGTTGGAGACCAACGAGCGCAACGAACGGCTGATCGAGGGACTCCTCGCGCTCAGCGAGAGCGACCAGGGGCTGCGGTCCCGCCTGCCGCAGCGCCTCGACGAGGTCGTCAAGGAGGTGCTGGCCGCGTACCAGGACCGGATCACCGAGGCCGAGGTGACCGTCAGCACCCACCTGGAGCCCCGGACCGTGATGGGGGAGCGGGTGCTGCTGGAACGCCTGGTCACCAACCTGGTCGAGAACGCGATCAAGTACAACCACCGGGGCGGCGCGATCAGCGTCACGGTCGGCGGCAACCCGGCGCTGACCGTGGTCAACACCGGCCAGGTGGTGCCGGCCGAGGCGGTGTCCGGGCTCTTCGAGCCGTTCCGCCGGCTGGCCCGGGACCGCACCAACCAGAGCGGTGGTGCCGGTCTGGGACTGGCCATCGCCCGCTCGATCACGCAGGCGCACGACGGCCTGATCGCCGCCCGCCCTGCCGAGTACGGCGGCCTTCGGGTCGACGTCCAGCTACCCCAGGCGCCCTGAGCCGGCGGGGTCGTCGATCCGCGAGGCCCGATGCGAAGGCATCGGCACTGGTGACACCAATCTCTGGTCCACAGTGAACGCTTCACCCTCGGCAATCGTCGTTTCGTCCGGAGCATCACCTTTCGCCTGCGCGAAATGTCCGTCCTTCGTCGGATGAGGAGACCCTGTGCGCACTCCTGAGCTGGTCGCGCCCACCACCGGCGCCCGCCCGAGCGGCGGGCGGTTGGACTGGGCGGACGTCGCCAAGGGCGGCTGCATCCTGCTGGTCCTCCTCTGGCACGTGATCATGAAGGACTACCTCCAGATCGACTGGCGGCTGGAGGTGCCGGTGGCGGGCGCCTGGGGGACGCTCGGCGAACTGCTGCTGCCGATGCGGATGCCGCTGTTCTTCACCATCTCCGGGATGTTCGCGGCCACCGCCGTGCAACGCCCGTGGCGGGCGGTCGGCCGCCCGCGCATCGCCAGGTTCCTCTACCTGTACGTGATCTGGCTGCTGATCCACACCGCACTGCTGGCCCTCGCACCGGGCTTCCCGACCGACCGGGCGACAAACCCGGGGGAGTTGCTGGCACAGCTGACGGTCACCCCGTCCAACCTCTGGTACCTGTACGCGTTGGCGCTCTACTTCGTACTCGCCAAGGCGTTGCGGCGGGTCCACCCGGCGCTGCTGCTGGCCGCGGCGGGTGCGCTCAGCGCGGTCGCCGCGGTGGGGCTGCTCGACACCCCCGGCAACCGGGGCGGGCTCTATCAGAACCTGGTGTTCTTCCTCGCCGGCCTGCACCTGCGCCAGTACGTGCAGCGCTGGTCGGCGGGGGTGACCACCGGGCGTCTGCTGCTGGCGGCCGGCGGGTACCTCGCCGTGCTGGCCGCCGTGCGGGTGACCGGAGCCGGGCAGGTGCCCGGGGTGACGCCGCTGGTCTCCGTCGTCGCGGTGCTGGTCGGCGTCGCCCTGGCGGTGCAACTGGCGCGGTGGCCGCTGATCCGCGAGCCGCTCGCCGCTCTCGGTCGACAGACGCTGCCGATCTACGTGATCCACATGCCGGTGCTGGCACTCCTGCACCGACTGATCGCCGAACCCATCGCCGACCTGGGTGACTCCGCCCGGCTCGCGTTGGCCTTCGGCTACCCGTTCTCGCTCACCGTCCTGGTGCTGGCGCTCAGCCTCGGCCTGCACCGGGCGTTGCTGGCGGCGCGCGCGACCTGGCTGTTCGACCTGCCGGCTCGCCGCGCGCCGATCGACTCGACAAGGGAGACGACATGTCCCACACCGATGCCGCCGAACCCGATCGGCCAACGGTCGACGTGACAGCGGCCGCACGCTGGCTCGACGGCCAGGTGCTGCGTACCCCGCTGCTGCGGTCCCCGGTGATCGACCGGCTGGTCGGCGCGCAGGTGCTGCTCAAGGCGGAGAACCTACAGACCGGCGGCTCGTACAAGATGCGGGGCGGGTTGTACGCGGTGGGGCGCCTCGCCGCCGCCGGTCACGGCGGTGTGGTCGCGCAGAGCACCGGCAACCACGCCGTCGCGGTCGCCCTGGCGGCCCGCCGGCACGAGATGGCCGCCACGGTGGTGCTGCCGGTCGACGCGACGCCGTCGAAGGTGGCACGGGCCCGTGGGGCCGGTGCCCGGGTGGTCCTCGCCGGCTCCAGCGTGGAGGAACGGCTGGCGGTCGCGCGCCGGATCAGCGACGAGACCGGTCACCCGATCGTCGACGCGTACGACCACCCGGACGTGATCTCGGGACAGGGCAGCGCCAGCCTCGAACTGATCGAGGACGCCGAGCGGGCGGGCACGCCGCTGGACACGTTGATCCTGCCGGTCGGTGGGGGCGGCGGCGCCGCCGGTGCCTGCCTGGCCGCCTCCGACCGGCCCATCGACGTGTACGGCGTGGAGCCGGTCGGCTGCGACTCCCTGGCGCACAGCCTGGTCGCCGGTCGACCGACGCCGGTCCCGCCGGCGGCGACGATCGCCGACGGGCTGCGGCCGTCCTGCGTCGGCGAGCTGCCTTTCGACATCCTGCGGACCCGCCTGCGCGGCGTGGTCCGGGTGGACGACGACGAGATCGCGGCGGCGTTCCGGCTGCTCCTGATGGAGCTGAAGGTGCTGGCCGAGCCCTCCGGCGCGGCCGGTCTGGCCGGTGCCCTGAGCCTGGCCGCCAACGGTGCGACGCGCGTCATCGTCGGCTCTGCCGCACCGGTCGTCGTACCCGGCGACGGCTCTCGACAGCGCACGGTCGGCGTGGTGCTGACCGGCGGAAACGTGGAAGCGGACCTGGTCGCCCGGCTGGCGACCCCGGTCCTGCCAAGAGAAGGAGTGGCGGTATGAGTGCTGAGGTACGTATCGGGATCCTGTTCGGTGGGCCGTCGGCGGAGCACGACGTCTCCTGCGCCTCGGCGCTCGGGGTGGCGCGGGCGTTGTCCGGCGGCGGGTACCGGGTCGTCGCCATCGGGGTGACCCGCAGCGGCCGTTTTCGCCTGATGCCGGACGACGTGTTACGTCAGTTCCTGGAGGGCACCGGCGGGGAACGGGCCATCGACGACCGGTTCACGGTGACCGGCCCGGCGGTGGAGTTGCGGGCCGGGTGGCGGCGCGGCACCGCCCTGGTCACCGCAGCAGACCCGCCGGGTGCGGTGCAGGCCGAGTTGGACGTGGTCTTCCCGGTGCTGCACGGCCCGTTCGGCGAGGACGGTGTGGTGCAGGGGCTGCTCGAATCGCTCGGTGTGCCGTACGCGGGCTGCGGCATCCTCGCCTCGGCGGTCGGCATGGACAAGGTGGCCATGAAGCGGGCGCTGCGCGCCGAAGGGGTGCCGGTCACGCCGTACGTCTCCTTCGACGCGCCGACCTACCGGGCCACCGAGGACCCGGAGAAGCTGGTGGTCGAGCTGCGTCGGCCGCTGTTCGTCAAGCCGGCCCGGATGGGTTCCTCGATCGGGATCTCCCGGGTCGGTGAGGGCGACGACCTGGCGGCGGCGGTCGAGGAGGCGCTGCGACACGACAACCTGGTCATCGTGGAGCAGGGGGTCACCGCGCGGGAACTGGAGTGCGGCGTACTCGGGGGGAACCGGCCGGAGGCGTCGGCGGTCGGCGAGGTCACGGTCACCGGCGGCTGGTTCGACTACCGGCAGAAGTACTTCGGCGACAGCGACCCGATGGTGGTCCCGGCGGTGCTGTCGGACGAGGTGACCGAGCGGATCCGGGAGTTGTCGCTGCGCGCGTTCGCCGCGATCGGCGGCTGGGGACTGGCCCGGGTCGACTTCCTCTATGACGAGGAGGCCGGCGAACTGTACGTCAACGAGCTGAACACGATGCCCGGCTTCACCGCGCACTCGATGTACCCGAAGGTGTGGGCGGAGAGCGGCGTCGGCTACCGGGAGATCGTGGACCGGCTCGTCGCGCTGGCGATCAGCCGGCACGCGGAGCGGCCCGGCGGCACGGGGGAGATGCCGTGATCCTGCTCTGCGATCCACGGGTCGCGGCGGTGCCCGGCGCCGACGACGGTGAGCCCCTCGTCGACCTGCGCGGGATACCGGAACTGCGGCTGGACGGGCGGGCGGCCGACCCCGAGGGTGCGTACGCGCGACTGCGCAAGGGGGTGGCGGAGCGGTTGCTGGCCGCGCAGGACGCGCTGCCCGACGGGCTGCGCCTGCTGGTGATCGAGGGCTACCGGCCGTACCGGGCGCAGTTGGAGATCTTCTCCGGCTATCACGACGAGCTGCGGCGGGCACATCCCGACTGGTCGCCGGAGCGGGTGTACGAGGAGACCACGAAGTTCGTCTCGCCGGTCGACGTCGCGCCGCACAGCACCGGCGGTGCGGTGGACCTGACGCTCTGCACCGCCGACGGGGTGGAGCTGGACATGGGTACGGCGGTCGACGCCACCCCGGAGGCGAGCGGGAACGCCTGCTTCACCGCCGCGCCGACGATCGGCGAGGCGGCCCGCCGGAACCGCCGCGTCCTGATCGACGCGTTGACCGGCGCCGGGATGGTCAACTACCCGACGGAGTGGTGGCACTGGTCGTACGGGGATCGGTACTGGGCGCTGCTGACCGGAGCCCCGCACACCTGTTACGGACCGGTGTGACCGGCATGCCGCAGGGTTCATCCGAAACTTTGTTTTCGATACGCGTCACGCCGGTGAACTGGATAGCGCTCCCAGGCCGTACCGACACCTGAACGCAGGCGGTGAGTACGGGAGGCGACAGGTGAGGCTGCAACGGAAGCACGTGTTGGCGGCGGGGGTGGCGGTGGTCGCCGCGGCGACCGTGGCGGTGGGCACCGGGCTCGGGTTCGCCGACAGCGGCCCGACCGGGCGCAGCGCCTGCCCCGGCTCCATCACATTCTCGGCGGAGGGCGGCGCGCCGGGCGCGACCAGCGACCGGTTCCCGGTCGGCACCCGGCTGCGGGTGACCAACCTGGACAACGACAAGTCGGCGGAGGTGACCGTGGTCGGGCCGTCCGGCAGTTGCGTGCTGCTCAACTCCGCCGCCATGGAGCTGGTCCGCGAGCCGGGCCGGAACGTCATCCGGCGCAACCTCGTGGAGCGCCTGGACGGTCCGGCGGCGCGGCCGGACACCGCAGCGCCGGGCGGGCCCGCCGACCGGCCAGGCTCGTTCTCCCCGCCGGCCGCCCGACCCGGCGCGGCGTCGGCCTGCCCGGGCCCGATCACCTTCTTCGAGGAGGCGGCCGGACCGGGCGCGACCAGCGACCGGTTCCCGGTCGGCACCCGGCTGCGGGTGACCAACCTGGACAACGACAGGGCGACCACGGTGACGGTGACCGGCCCGTCGGCGAGCTGCGTGCTGCTCAACTCCGCCGCGATGGAGCAGATCCGCGAGCCGGGTAAGAACCTCGTCCGCAACAACGTGGTCGAGGTGCTGCGCTGAGTCGCGCGGAGCTGAGCTGTTAGGAGGGGTCCCCCGCTATGCACGAGGCGTTAGCAGGGGACCCCTCCTTACACAAAGGCCGCGTCGAGGATGTCGAGCCCTCGGGTGAGGTCGGCGTCGGAGATCACCAGTGGGGGCAGGAAGCGCAGCACGTTGCCGTAGGTGCCGCAGGTCAGGGTGAGCAGGCCGGCGGCGTGACAGGCGGCCGAGATCGCCGACGCGGCAGCCGGGTCCGGGGTCAGGGTGCCCGGCTGCACCAGCTCCACGGCGAGCATCGCGCCCCGGCCGCGTACCTCGGCGATCCGGGGATCGCGTGCGGCGATGCTCCGCAGTCGGGCCGTCATGGTCGCGCCGATCCGCCAGGCGGCGGCGGCCAGGTCCAGCTCGTGCAGGGTCTCGATGGTGGCCAGCGCGGCGGCGCAGGCGATCGGGTTGCCGCCGTACGTGCCGCCGAGGCCACCGACGTGCACCGCGTCCATCAGCTCCGCCCGCCCGGTCACGGCGGCCAGCGGCAGTCCACCGGCGATGCCCTTGGCCAGGGTGATCAGGTCCGGCTCGACGCCCTCGTGCTGGCAGGCGAACCAGTCGCCGGTGCGGCAGAAGCCGGTCTGGATCTCGTCGGCGACGAAGACCACCCCGGCCGCCGTCGCCCAGGTGCGCAGCGCCGGCAGGAACCCCGGTGCGGGTACGACGAAGCCGCCCTCGCCCTGGATCGGCTCGATCAGCAGCGCGGCCACGTTCTCCGCGCCGACCTGCTTCTCCGCCATCTCGATGGCCCGGGCGGCGGCGGTGACGCCGTCGAGTCCGCCGTCCCGCAGCGGGTACGACATCGGCACCCGGTAGACCTCACCGGCGAACGGCCCGAACCGGTGCTTGTACGGCATGTTCTTCGCGGTCAACGCCATGGTCAGATTGGTCCGGCCGTGGTAGGCGTGGTCGAAGACCACCACCGCCGGTCGCCCGGTGGCGTGCCGGGCGATCTTCACCGCGTTCTCCACCGCCTCGGCACCGGAGTTGAACAGCGCCGACCGCTTCTCGAAGGCGCCCGGGGTGAGCGCGTTGAGGCGTTCGCAGACCGCCACGTACGACTCGTACGGGGCGACCATGAAGCAGGTGTGGGTGAAGCGTTCGACCTGGGCGCGTACCGCCTCGACCACCCGGGGCGCGGAGTTGCCGACGTTGGTGACGGCGATGCCGGCGGCGAAGTCGATCCACTCTCGACCGTCGACGTCGGTGACGGTGCCGCCCGAGGCGCTGTGCACGTAGGAGGAGATCACGCTGCCGACGCCCCGGGCCACGGCGGCGCCCCGCCGCTTGTGCAGGTCGTCCGAGGACGGTGCCGGCGGCACCGTGCCCGGCTCGGTTCCGATGCTCACCGGCTCAGCCCTCGATGTTGTGCATGACGTGCTTGAGCCGGGTGTAGTCCTCCAGGCTGTAGACCGAGAGGTCCTTGCCGTGCCCGGAGTGCTTGAAACCGCCGTGCGGCATCTCGGAGACGAACGGGATGTGGGTGTTCACCCAGACGCAGCCGAAGTCGAGCCGCCGCGTCATCCGCATCGCCCGACCGTGGTCCCGCGTCCAGACCGAGGCGGACAGGCCGTAGTCGACCCCGTTGGCCCAGCGCACCGCCTCGTCCTCGTCGGAGAACCGCTGCACGGTGATGACCGGCCCGAACACCTCGTCCTGGATGATCTCGTCCTGCTGGCGCAGGCCGGAGACGACGGTGGGCGCATAGAAGTAGCCCCGCTCGCCCACCTGCGCGCCACCGGTCTGCACGGCGGCGTGGTCCGGCAGGCGGTCGACGAAGCCGCGGACCCGGGCGAGCTGGTTGGCGTTGTTGAGCGGGCCGTAGAGCACGTCCTCGTCGTCCGGCCCGCCGGTGCGGGTGTTACGGGCCTGCTCGGTCAGGGCGGCGACGAAGTCGTCGTGCACGCCGGGGCCGGTGAGCACGCGGGTCGCGGCGGTGCAGTCCTGGCCGGCGTTGAAGTAGCCGCCGGTCGCGATGGCCTCGGCCGCCGCCGCGACGTCCGCGTCGTCGAAGACCACCACCGGTGCCTTGCCGCCCAGCTCCAGGTGGGTGCGCTTGAGGTCGGGGGCGGCGGCTGCGGCCACCTCCATGCCGGCCCGGGTGGAGCCGGTGATCGACACCAGTTGCGGGGTGGGGTGTGAGACGAGGGACCGGCCGGTGTCCCGGTCGCCGCAGACCACGTTGAACACGCCCGGCGGCAGGTACTCGGCGGCGATCTCGGCCAGCAGCAGCGTCGACACCGGCGTGGTGTCCGACGGCTTGAGCACCACCGTGTTGCCGGCGGCGAGCGCCGGGGCGATCTTCCAGACCGCCATCATCAGCGGGTAGTTCCAGGGCGTGACCTGGGCGCAGACCCCGATAGACTCGCGCCGCACGTACGAGGTGTGCCCGGCCATGTACTCGCCGGCCGACCGCCCCTCCAGCAGCCGGGCGGCCCCGGCGAAGAAGCGGAACTCGTCCACGGCCGGCGGCAGTTCCTCCTCGGCGGTGAGCTGCCGGGGCTTGCCGGTGTTGCGTACCTCGGCGTCGACCAGGTCGGCGGCCCGCGCCTCGACCGCGTCGGCGAGCTTGAGCAGTGCCTTCTGCCGCTCGGCCGGGGTGCTGTCCCGCCAGCTCTCGAAGGCGGTCGCGGCGGCCTTCATGGCGGCGTCGACGTCGGCGGCACCGGAGACCGGGGCCTGGGCGAACGCCTCCCCGGTACACGGGTCGATCAGGTCGGCGTAGCCGCCGTCGGCCGGCTCGACGTACTCGCCGTTGACGAAGTTGCGCAGCTTCTGCTGGTCACTCATGACTGGATCACTCCGAGGGGTCCGGGGGTCGCGCTGCGGCGGTTATCGCAATCTTCGTGCCATCTTCGCTACTGAATTCGCGGCAGACAAGGTCTAGCGCGACCGTTTCCGTGGGCGACTGCCGGGGTTACGCTGCGATACGTGGAACCCACCCCGTTCTTCGTCGCCGGCCGTCCCGCCCACGGTGCCGGTGAGTTGACCGTGCACCACCCGTACGACGGTCGGGCGGTGGGGCGTACCACCCTCGCCACCGCCGAGCAGGTCGAGGCCGCCGTGTCGGCGGCGGCCGAGGTGGCCGCGACCGCCGCCGAACTGCCCGCGCACGCCCGCGCCACGGCCCTGGACCACGTCTCGCGCCGGCTCGCCGAGCGGGCCGAGGAGGTGGCCGCGCTGATCACCGCCGAGAACGGCAAGCCGGTCAAGTGGGCCCGGGCCGAGGTGGGCCGCGCGGTCTCCACCTTCCGGTGGGCCGCCGAGGAGGCCCGGCGCTTCTCCGGCGAGCTGCAACGGCTCGACACCGACCCGGCCGCCACCGGCCGCATCGCCCTGGTGCGGCGGGTGCCGAAGGGCCCGGTGCTGGGCATCACCCCGTTCAACTTCCCGCTGAACCTGGTGGCGCACAAGGTCGCCCCGGCCGTCGCGGTCGGCGCGCCGGTGCTGGTCAAACCGGCCCCGGCCACGCCGCTCACCGCCCTGCTGCTCGGCGAGATCCTGGCCGAGACCGACCTGCCGGCCGGGATGTTCTCGGTGCTGCCGCTGCCCAACGACCGCGCCGCCGAACTGGTCACCGACCCCCGGCTGCCGGTCGTCTCGTTCACCGGCTCCGGCCCGGTCGGCGCGGCCGTCCGCCGGGCCGCGCCGGACAAGCACGTCACGCTGGAGCTGGGCGGCAACGCGGCGGCGCTGATCTGCGCGGACTGGGCGGAGGACGCCGACCTCACCTTCGCCGCGCAGCGGATCGCCACCTTCTCCAACTACCAGGCCGGGCAGTCCTGCATCGCGGTGCAGCGGGTCTTCGTGCACGAGTGGCTCTACGACGGCTTCCTGCCCCGACTGGTCGCCGCCGTACGGGAACTGCGGACCGGTGACCCGTCCGACGAGTCCACCGACGTGGGGCCGCTGGTCTCCGAGGAGGCGGCCCGACGGGTGGAGGCGTGGGTGGACGAGGCGGTGACGGGCGGGGCCGCTGTCGAGACCGGTGGCCGGCGGTCCGGGGCGACGTACCCGCCGACGGTGCTGAGCGGGGTGCCCCACCAGGCGAGGGTCCGGGCCGAGGAGGTGTTCGGACCGGTGCTCGTGGTGGACCGGGTCACCGACGACGAGGCCGGCTTCGCGGCGATCAACGACTCGGCGTACGGGCTACAGGCCGGCGTCTTCACCCGGCGTCTGGACGTCGCCTTCGCGGCGGCACGGACGCTGGAGGTGGGCGGCGTGATCGTCGGTGACGTGCCGTCGTTCCGGGCCGACCAGATGCCGTACGGCGGGGTGAAGGGGAGCGGGGTGGGACGGGAGGGGCTGCGCAGCGCCATGGACGACTACACCGACCCCCGGGTCACCGTCCTCACCGGCATCCGGCTCTAGACCCGGCTCACCAGGAGCCGTCGTCGCGTACCCGGGCCGGGGCGTGACCGGACAGCAGGGTGACCAGGGCGGCGTCGAGGTCCGCACCGAGGAACCATTCGCCGGCCTGGTCCAGCGCGAAGACGCGGCCCCGCTCGTCCACCGCGAGGACGCTGTGCTGCTCCTCGGTGCCGATCGGGAACAGCCGCGCCCCGATGACCGCCGCGAAGTCGGCGAGCGAGTCGGCGGTGTGCGCCACCTGACGCGGCCGCAGGTCGAACGGGGAGATCCAGACCTGCTGCCCCGGGCCGCGCCACCTGCTGGAGAGGTTCGCGAACGCGGCGAGGGCGGTGATCGCGGCGGGGAAGCCCGGGTGCTCGTGCGTCCGGCCGCGTACCGTGCGGACGTCCCGGAGGGTCGCGGTCGCCACCGCCTCGTCCCCCTGGTGCGGACGCCAGCCGGCGGCGCCGAGGGCGGACGCGACCTGCGGCGGGAACCGACCCGGGGCCGGGTCCGGTGCCGGGCCGGGCGACGAGGGCGTGACCTGGTCCCGGGCGGTGTCCGGCAGGACGGCGAAGTCCACCAGCAGGGTCAGGCACGAGTCGCAGGGCCGCTCGGCCGGACCGGCGTGCGGGTCACCCGGCTCGCGGACCCGGGACACCTCGGCGCGGGCCGGCGTCAGCAGACCCTTGGCGTCGCCCAGGCTCATCGGGGCGATGCCCTCGGCGGCGCGTCGGTGGTCGTAGTGGTGCAGCACGTCCGAGACGACCACCACCTCCGCGTGTCGTTCGGCACCACGGACCAGGTGCCCGGCCGGCAACCCGTCCAGGTACGCGTCGAGCAGCGGATGGTGGCGCAGCGGCAAATCGCCCTTTGCGCCCTGGGCGGTGAAGATCCGCCCCTCGACGGTGAGATGCGCGGTGACCGTCGGAGTGGGCTGCCGGTGGACCTCCCGCATGAGCTGACCGGCCGGGTCCACGGTACGCGGCACCGGTGGCCCGCTCGGACGACTGCGGCGGTAGAGCCGCTCGACCACGTCGGCCGCCACCCGGGGCCAGGTGCTCACCTCGCCGGTGTGCTTGTCGACCACCGTGGTCGGCAGGTCACCGGGGAGCGCCCTGGCCGGCGTGGACAGCGTGGAGGTGATGACGTAACCGAGGTCGAACTCGGTGACCGACGGTCGACACTCGTGCCCGAGACGTAACGAGTCGCGACGCGCCCACACCGCAGCGATCTGCTCGGCCTGCTCGCGGTCGATCACACCGGGAACTTACCGGAGGAGACCACTGTCGTGGCACTGCGTACGCCCGTTCTTACCGAGGGTGAGTCGTGTCGGGGCGCGGTACGGCATCCGACGACGCCTCGGCGTACCGGTGTCAGCGTGATGCGGCACACCTGCGGGGTGCTCGCCGACCGGTCGAGGTCGTGCCCCGGTAGTAGCCTGACCGCGGTCCCCCGTCAGGGGGAAGAACGGTGGGTGGTCATGTCGGTACGTCGCCACACGGCGCGCCTCGCGGCGCTCTGCGTGTTCCTGGGCGGCATGGTGGTGCTCGGCGGCTCGCCGGCTCACGCCGACGAGGACCGGGTCCGCGTCCGCGCGTCGAGCAGCTTCACCGCCGGCCGCTCGGCGCAGGGCGTGACCGTGGAGGTGCGCAAGCGTACCGACGGGTGTGTACGGGTCCGCAGCGCGCTGGGGCTGAGCCTGCCCGGCGTACGGGCCGACCAGGTCGCGGTGCAGGCCCACGTGGGCGGTCGCTGGGTGCCGGTGGGCGTCTCCGGCGACGCCGGCCTGCTGACCACCGCGCCGGTCGCCCCGGCCCGGGACGACCTCTGCGAGCGCAAGGGCGTGGCGCAGCGCTACCGGGTGGCCTTCGCCGCCGACGCGCCCGACGGTCGGCTGGTCGTCACCGGCGAGGCGAGCACCGCCCGTGGTGCGGTGCTCGGGCGGGACGCGGTGGCGTCCCGGGTGGTCGGCGGGCGGGTCGCGCCGTCGCCGTCGCCGTCCCGGTCGCCCTCGGCCTCGCCGTCGCCGACCCCGAGCGCGTCGACCGCGCCGGACCCGACCGTGGCCGTCACGCCGACGGTGGCGCTGGCCGCCGACGGACCGAGCGACTTCGCCCAGACCGCCAACCAGTCCTCCGGCGGCTCGCCGGTGATGTACTTCGGTATCGGCATGGTCGCCCTCGGCGTCCTGCTCATCGCGCTTCTGATCATTCGGTCCCGGAAGGACCGGCGGCAGCGTCAGGACCGGGTCGAGATCCCGCTACCGCGCAACCCGGGTGGCACCACCTACCGCTCCGGCGCGAGCCACGGCGCCGCGCCGGTGCCGCCGGGCCCCGGTGCCCCGCCGCCGGTACCGCCGGGTCCGATCGCCCCGCCGCCGGGCCGGGGCGTGCCGCCGGTGCTGCCGGGCCCGATGCCGCCCGCATCCCCCGGCCAGGTGTACGGCACCGCGCGACCCGCCGCGCCCCGCGTCTACGGCGCCCCGGCGTCGCCGCGTCCGTCCGGCGGTCTGTACGGCGCCCGGCCGGAGCCCGACGACCAGTCCCGCACCGCACCGCCGCCCGCCTCGGGGTCCGCGCTCCCGCCGGTGTCGGCGCCGCCCGCGTTCCCTCCGGTCTCGGCTCCGCCCGCGGTCCCGCCGGTGTCGGCACCGCCCGCGTTCCCGCCGGTCTCGGCGCCGCCGACGGCCACGCCGGTGTCGGCCCCGCCGGTGGCGCCGACCTCGGGCCAGACCGGTTCGGCAGCGGTGCCGGGGCGCCCCGAGGGCGAGGACGGGGACGAACCGGGACGCGGGCTCTCCGGCTGAGCCGGGACGGGGCCCGGCGCTCCGTTACGCTCAGGTGCGTTGACCGACCTGCGGCCGAGGAGTGGAACCGGTGTCTGATCTGTCCCAGATCGTGAAGGCCTACGACGTCCGTGGGACGGTGCCGGACCAGTGGGACGAGCGGGTAGCCGGTGCCCTGGGCACCGCCTTCGCGCAGATGCTCGACGGGGCCGGCCCGACCGGAGAGGCCGTCCTGATCGGGCACGACATGCGGGCCACCGGGCCCAAGCTGGCCGAGGCCTTCGCCACCGGCGTACGCGCCGAGGGCCGCCCGGTCATCGAGATCGGGCTCGCCTCGACGGACATGGTCTACTACGCCTCCGGTGCGCTCGGGCTGCCCGGGGCGATGTTCACCGCCAGTCACAACCCGGCGCAGTACAACGGCATCAAGATGTGCCACGCCGGTGCCCGCCCGGTCGGCCAGGACAGTGGGCTGGCCGAGGTCCGGGACCGGGCACAGGCCCTGCTCGACAAGGACGAGCCGCTCGGTGCGCCGACCGCGCCGGTCGAGCGTCGGGACCTGCTCGCCGCGTACGCCGCCCACCTGCGCACGCTGGTGGACCTCTCCGACATCCGGCCGCTGACCGTGGTGGTCGACGCGGGCAACGGCATGGGCGGGCACACCGTGCCGAGCGTGCTCGGCGACGCCGCGTTGTCGGCGCTGCCGCTGCACATCGTGCCGCTCTACTTCGAGCTGGACGGCACCTTCCCCCACCACGAGGCCAACCCGCTCGACCCGGCCAACCTGGTCGACCTGCAACGCGCGGTGGTGGCGCACGGCGCCGACATCGGGCTGGCGTTCGACGGTGACGCGGACCGCTGCTTCGTGGTCGACGAGCGCGGCGAGCCGGTCTCGCCCTCGGCGATCACCGCGCTGGTCGCGGCCCGGGAACTGGCCCGGCACCCGGGCTCCACGGTGATCCACAACCTGATCACCTCGCGGGCCGTGCCGGAGATCATTCGGGAGCACGGCGGCGAACCAGTGGTGGCCCGGGTGGGGCACTCGTTCATCAAGGCCGAGATGGCCCGCACCAACGCCGTCTTCGGCGGCGAACACTCGGCGCACTACTACTTCCGGGACTTCTGGTTCGCCGACACCGGGATGCTCGCCGCCATGCACACCCTGGCGGCGCTCGGCGAGCAGCCGCTGCCGCTGTCCACGCTGGCCGCCGAGTACGAGCGGTACGTCGCCTCGGGGGAGATCAACTCCACCGTGCGGGACCAGGCCGCGAAGGTGACCGAGGTGCGGGCCGCGTACCCGGACGCCGAGGTCGACGAGTTGGACGGGCTGACCCTGCGCTTCCCGGACGGGGCCTGGCTCAACCTGCGTGCCTCCAACACCGAGCCGTTGCTGCGGCTCAACGTGGAGGCACCGACCGCCGAGCGGATGACCGCCCTGCGCGACGACGTGCTGGCCGTGGTTCGCCGATAAGATCGCTCGCGCCGGTCGGCACCGTCGATCGGTGAAGCCGCGTACGTGGAAGGAGCCGCGCAGTGGCCCTCGACCCGCAGTTGCTGGAAATCCTCGCCTGCCCGGACACACACCATGCACCGCTCGACTACGACGCGCAGGCCGCGACGCTGACCTGCACGGAGTGCGGCCGGATCTTCGAGGTCCGCGACGACGTGCCGGTGCTGCTGCTGGACGAGGCGCGCGGCCCCGCGGAGCGGTCGTGATCGACGGAACGGCCGGCGTCAGCGGCCACCGCCACGCCGACGACCGGCTCCTCGACGATCCGCAGGCGCTGGCCGAACGGGATCCGGGCGGGATGCTGCGGCACACCGCCTCGGCCGGCGCTCAGGTCCGTGAGTCGGCGGCGCTGGCCGCCGAGGCCAACCTCGGGGTCCTCGGCGACGACGGGCGCCCCCGGGCGGTCGTCATCGCCGGCATCGGCACGGCCGGGCGTACCGGTGACGTGCTGGCCACCGTGGCCGGGCCACGCTGCCCGGTGCCGGTCATCGCACACCGCAGCGCGGGCGTACCCGGCTGGGTCGGCGCGGCCGACGTGGTGATCGCGATCAGCGCCTCCGGTCGCAGCCCCGAGGCGCTCGGCGCGGCCGAGGCCGCCCACCGTCGTGGGGCCCGGCTGGTCGCGGTGGCCCCGCCGGACTCACCGCTGCACTCGGTGGCCGAGCGGGCCCGTGCCCCGTTCATCCCGGTGCCCCGGCGGGCTCCGGCCCGCGCCAGCCTCTGGGGGCTCACCGTGCCGGTCCTGATGGCTGCGCGGGCCCTCGGCCTGGTCAAGGTGAACGAGGCGGACCTGGCCGAGACGGCGGCCCGGCTGGACGCCGACGCCGACCGGTGCCGCCCGACCGCCGAGTCCTTCGTCAACCCGGCGAAGTCGCTGGCGCTCGGCCTGGCCGGCTCGATCCCGATCGTCTGGGGCTCGTCGCCGCTGGCCTCGGTCGCCGCCCGCCGTTTCGGTGACACGCTCTCCGCCAACGCCCGGTACCCGGTGGTCACCGGGGCGCTCGGCGAGGCGGGCCGGGGACGGGTCGGTCTGCTCGACGGTGTGTTCGGCGGCCTCGCCGAGGGGGAGCGGGACATCTTCGCCGACCCGGACGTCTCCGAGGGCGGGGACACCCGGCTGCGGTTGGTCCTGCTGCGTGATGGGGGCCTGAACGCCGAGGACGACACCGACGAGCCGCTGGCGGTCGAGGAGCGACGCGCGGAGGCGGTCCAGACACTCGCCGAGCGCCGTGGCGTACGGTGCGACGTGGTCACCGCCGAGGGCGGCTCCGCGCTGGAGCGTCTGGCGTCCCTGGTGGCGGTTCCCGACTTCGCGTCGATCTATCTGGCGCTGGCGCACGGCCTGGACCCGATGGCGGTGCCGGCGATCACGGAGATGAAGGAGCTGTCCAACCAGTGAGCGAGCGCAGCGAGCGAGCCGGCCGGCCCGGCGGCCCGGCTCCTCGCACCGGTTGCCCACGCCGCGGGAGATCCGCAGCGTGAGCAGCCAGGGTGGCACACGGGCGATCGTCGCGGCGCTGCTGGCCAATCTCGGCATCGCGGTGACGAAGTTCGTCGCGTACCTGCTGACCAGCTCGTCGTCGATGCTGGCCGAGTCGATCCACTCGGTCGCCGACACCGGCAACCAGGCACTGCTGCTGCTCGGCGGCCGGCGGGCCCGCCGGGCGGCCACCCCACGGCACCCCTTCGGCTACGGCCGGGAGCGCTACGTCTACGCCTTCCTGGTCTCGATCGTGCTGTTCAGCCTCGGTGGTCTCTTCGCGCTCTACGAGGCCTGGCACAAGTGGTCCGACCCGCACGGCATCACCAGTTGGCAGTGGGTGCCGGTGACGGTGCTGCTGGTGGCCATCGTGCTGGAGTCGTTCTCCTTCCGCACCGCCATCGTCGAGTCGAACCTGATCCGGGGGCGGGAGTCCTGGACCAGGTTCATCCGCCGTTCCAAGGCGCCCGAGCTGCCGGTGGTGCTGCTGGAGGACTTCGGCGCGCTGGTCGGTCTGGTCTTCGCCCTGTTCGGGGTGGGCATGACGCTGGCGACCGGGGACGGTCGGTGGGACGCGGCAGGCACCGCGATGATCGGGGTGCTGCTGGTGGCCATCGCGGTGGTGCTGGCGATCGAGACCAAGAGCCTGCTGCTCGGTGAGGGTGCGGAACCGACCGAGGTGGCCGCCATCGAGCAGGCGGTCACCGCCGGCCCGGAGGTGGAGCGGATCATCCACATGAAGACCCTCTACCTCGGCCCCGAGGAGTTGTTGGTGGCCGCGAAGGTCGCGGTGTCGCGTTGCGAGACCGCCGAGGAGGTGGCCCGGAACATCGACGCGGTGGAGGCCCGGATCCGGGCCGCGGTGCCGGTGGCCCGGGTGATCTACCTGGAGCCGGACGTGTATCACACGAATGCGGGGCCGGCGGACGCGTCCGGTCGACGGGAGAGCTGACCGGTGGAACTGCTGCACGGACCGATCAAGGACTACGCCTGGGGCTCGCGCTCGGCGATCGCCGAGCTCCAGGGGCGGCCGGTGCCCAGTGACGGGCCGGAGGCCGAGCTGTGGTTGGGCGCGCACCCGGGCGCGCCGGCGACTGTGTCGCGCGAGGACGGTCCGGCCACGCTGATCGACGTGCTCACCGCCGACCCGACCCGGTGGCTGGGCCAGCCGGCGATCGACCGGTTCGGGGTACGGCTGCCGTTCCTGCTCAAGGTGCTGGCGGCCCAGGCGCCGCTCAGTCTCCAGGCACACCCGGACGCGGAGCAGGCCCGGGCCGGTTACGCCGCCGAGTACGCCCAGGCCGACGGTGCGCGCAACTACGTCGACCCGTTCCACAAGCCGGAGTTGCTGGTGGCGCTGGGGCCGATGGAGGCGTTGTGCGGGTTCCGGGACCCGGTGGTCTCGGCCAAGGCGCTGGCCGGGTTGGGCGTACCGGAGCTGCGGCCGGTGCTGGACGCGTTGAGCGCCGGGCCGGCGGGCCTGGCCGAAGCGGTCCGTACGCTGCTGACCTGGCCGGAGGCGGAGCGGGCCGGGCTGGTGACGGCGGCCCGGACGGCGGCGGTGACCGGCCCGGACGCCGACCTGGTGGCGATGCTGGCACAGACCTATCCGGACGACCCGGGGGTGCTGGTCGCCCTGCTGCTCAACCGGGTACGGCTGGCCGAGGGCGAGGCGATCTGGATGCCGGCCGGCAACCTGCACGCCTACCTGCGCGGCACCGGGGTGGAGGTGATGGCGGCCAGCGACAACGTGCTGCGCGGCGGCCTGACCCGCAAGCACGTCGACGTGGCCGAACTGCTGCGGGTGCTCCGGTTCGAGGTGCTCGACCAGCCCGTGGTGTCGGCCCGACCGGTCGCCGACGGGGTGGTGACCTGGCCGGTGCCGGTGCCGGACTTCGCGTTGCACCGGGTGACCGTGCGGGGCGACCGGCCCGAGGTGACGCTCACCGTGCCGGGGCCGCGCGTGCTGCTCTGCACCTCCGGGGAGGTCACCGTCGCCGACGGCGTCGCGCCGGTGACGCTCGGGCGTGGGCGGGCGGCGGTGGGGCCGGCCGACGGCGGTGCGCTGACGGTGCGCGGTGCGGGCGAGATCTACGTCGCCTCGACCGGCTCCCTCTGATTCCGACGGACCAGTGATCCGCGCCGTCACCCGAACCGGCAAGTCCGACTTTCCCGAAATCGCTTGACTCGCATCTGGCGCAGTGTGACTCTATGAGTGCGCAGCGTTATCGCGACGAAGGTCCGAGAACGCGCGGGGGAACCAAACCGGGGGGATGCACGGGGCGGGCGGGACTGGGCGGCACACGTCCACGACCGGCCGCCCCGTGTGCTGTCCGCAACCAGGCCGTCCCGCACCGGACAGCGCGCGTAAGGTGGGTGGTTGCGCAGCACCATCGTCCGACAGGAGCTTTCATGACCAGCACCCTCCCGGCGTCCGGCAACGGAACGTCGTCCGAGGCCCGCCCGCGTACCCTCGCCGAGGGCGACTACAAGGTGGCGGACCTGTCGCTCGCCGAGTTCGGGCGCAAGGAGATCCGTCTCGCGGAGCACGAGATGCCCGGCCTGATGGCGATCCGTCGTGAGTTCGCCGAGGCGCAGCCGCTCGCGGGCGCACGGATCACCGGCTCGCTGCACATGACGATCCAGACCGCCGTCCTGATCGAGACCCTGGTCGCGCTCGGCGCGCAGGTCCGCTGGGCGTCCTGCAACATCTTCTCCACCCAGGACCACGCCGCCGCCGCGATCGTGGTCGGCCCGGAGGGCACCCCCGACGCCCCGTCCGGTGTCCCGGTCTACGCCTGGAAGGGCGAGACGCTGGAAGAGTACTGGTGGTGCACCGAAAAGGCACTCGCGTGGCCGGACGGCTCTACTGGCGGTGACGGCGGAGCCGTCGGTGGCCCCAACATGATCCTGGACGACGGCGGTGACGCCACCCTGCTGGTGCACAAGGGCGCGGAGTTCTCCAAGGCCGGCACCGTGCCGCCGGTCGAGTCCGCCGACTCCGAGGAGTACGCGGTCATCCTCGGTCTGCTGCACCGCACGATCGCCGAGGACGGCGGACGCTGGACCCGGATCGCGGCCGACATCAAGGGCGTGACCGAGGAGACCACCACCGGTGTGCACCGGCTCTACGAGATGCACCGCAACGGCACGCTGCTCTTCCCGGCCATCAACGTCAACGACTCGGTGACCAAGAGCAAGTTCGACAACAAGTACGGCTGCCGTCACTCGCTGATCGACGGCATCAACCGCGCCACCGACGTGCTGATCGGCGGCAAGATGGCGGTCGTGCTCGGCTACGGCGACGTGGGCAAGGGATGCGCCGAGTCGCTGCGCGGCCAGGGCGCCCGGGTCGTGGTGACCGAGGTCGACCCGATCTGCGCGCTCCAGGCGGCGATGGACGGCTACCAGGTCGCCACCCTGGAGGACGTGGTCGAGCAGGCGGACATCTTCATCACCGCCACCGGCTGCTTCGACGTCATCACCAACGAGCACATGGCCCGGATGAAGCACCAGGCCATCGTCGGCAACATCGGCCACTTCGACAACGAGATCGACATGGCCGGTCTGGCCAAGCGCTCGGACGTCACCCGGGAGAACATCAAGCCGCAGGTCGACCTCTGGACGTTCGACGACGGTCACTCGATCATCGTGCTCTCCGAGGGCCGCCTGCTGAACCTGGGCAACGCCACCGGGCACCCGAGCTTCGTGATGTCGAACTCGTTCGCCAACCAGACGATCGCCCAGATCGAGCTGTTCACCAAGACCGACGAGTACCCGATCGGCGTGTACGTGCTGCCCAAGCACCTGGACGAGAAGGTCGCGCGGCTGCACCTGGGCGCGCTCGGCGCCAAGCTGACCACGCTCACCAAGGTGCAGGCCGAGTACCTCGGCATCAGCCAGGAGGGGCCGTTCAAGCCGGAGCACTACCGGTACTGACCGACACGTACCGGGCCGGGTCGACCTCAGGTCGACCCGGCCCGGTCGTTCGTCTGCGGGACGGCCGACTGCGTGGGACTTCTAATCCCACGGCCGCAGCGAGGCCCGCCCGGTCAGCGGGGCCGGTCCTGGCGGCGGGCGGGCCGGACCCAGGTCCAGACGCACCAGGCCAGCCAGGTCAGCGAGACCACCGCCGCCAGGCTGCGCAGACGCAGCGCGCTGAGCAGCAGCACCAGCCCGAGCACGGCCAACCACGGCAACAGACCTCTCATCACGGCCTCCCAGGTGCGTGCTCGACATCGGGCACCGGAGTCCGGTCGGACCCGGCGACCGTGGACGGTCGTACCGCCGGTCGGCTCTGGGCCGGCACCGGCGCTGGCGGCGGTTCCGGCGCCACGGCGTCCGGATGCCCGGGGGTAGCGGGCCGTGGCCACGGTACGCCGAGCGGCGCGCTCGCCGGGCCGGCTGGCCGGTCGGCCTCCGGCAGCAGGCCGAGCCGAGGCCAGAGCGCGGCGGTGAGCACCCGCTCCTCGGCGAGCCGGTGCCGGGCCCGCCGGTGCCGTTCGCCGAGCACGGCGGCCAGATAGACCGCCGCCGGCAGTCCGCCCGGTGGCGGCGGGGTGATCGCCGTGGAGACCTCCCGCCACAACCGCAGCGCCAGGTCGTCGGAGGCCGCACCGGTGAACAGGTGGGCCCGGGCCAGGTACTGCCGGGTGGCCAGGGCCAGCCTCGGGTCGAGCCGGCTCAGATCCAGCGTGTACGCCCAGCCCCGCAACGCCGGCACGGTGGCCGGGACCGGACGCCAGGACGTCGCGGTGCGGGTGTGCACGACCATGGTGCCCGCCACCAGGTCACCGAGACGCCGTCCCCGGGAGTCGCTGAGCATCACCGTCACCCCGGCCACCCAGGACAGCAGCGGCAGCACCAGACCGGGCCACTCGACGGCCACCCCGACCAGTGCCCGGGCCAGTGACTGGCGCACGCCGACCGGGGCGCCGTCGACACTGACCACCCGCAACCCCACCGCCGCCTTGCCGGGGGTACGGCCGTGGTTGAGCCGCTCGAACAGCACCGGGTAGCCCACCAGCAGCAGCACCAACCCGATGGTGAGCAGCGCCCGCTCGGTGGCCGCGTCGATCGCACCGTGCGGCAGGGCGGCCAGACCCAACCCGGCCAGCGCGACCAGCAGCAGCCCGAACAGCAGCTGGATTCCGACGTCGAGCAGCAGCGCGAGCACCCGGGAGCCGATCCGGGCAGCGCGTACGTCCAGCTCCACCGCCTCACCGCTGACCAACTCGGCGTCGCCCCAGGCCGGGGCGTTCCATGGTCGCGATGCTGCTGTGCTCACCCGCACAGTGAACACTATGATCGCGCGGACGGGGGTGGACGGTGGATCTCGACGCGTACGTCGCCGAGCACGGCGGCGAGTGGCGCCGGCTGGACCAGCTCTCCGGCCGCCGACGGTTGACCGTCGACGAGGTCGACGAGTTGGTCGCGCTCTACCAGCGGGCCACCACCCAGCTCTCCATGCTGCGCAGTCGCACGCCCGATCCGGCTCTGGTCGGCCAGCTCTCCCAGGTGGTGCTCCGGGCCCGGGCGCGGCTGACCGACCGGCCCCGTCCCTCGTGGGCGGTCCTCCGACGGTTCGCGCTGGTCGACTTCCCCGGTGCGGTCTGGCGCGCGGCACCCTGGTGGTGCGCGGTGGCGACCGCCTTCACGCTGCTCACCTTCACCCTGATCGGGTTCGTCGCGGACAATCCGGATACGGCGGCGGCGTTCGTCGGCGAGGCGGAGGCCGCCCACCTGGTGGAGTCCGGCTTCGCCGGCTACTACACCGAGTTCTCCGCGCCGACCTTCGCCTTCCACCTGTGGACGCACAACGCCTGGCTGGCCGCCAAGTGCCTGGCCGCGGGCGTGCTGATCGTCCCGGTGGTGTACCTGCTGTGGCAGAACGTGGTGAACATCGGCGTGGTCGGCGGCGTGATGGTCGGGTACGGCCGGGCGGACGTCTTCTTCGGCCTGATCACCCCGCACGGGCTGCTGGAACTGACCGGGGTGTTCGTGGCCGCCGGGGTCGGGCTGCGCCTCGGGTGGGCGTGGATCGCGCCGCCGGAGCAGCTCACCCGGGGGCAGGCGGTGGCCCGGGCGGGGCGCGACGGTGTGGTGGTCGCGCTCGGTCTGGTGGTGGTCTTCGCGATCTCGGCGGTGATCGAGGCGTTCGTCACCCCCGCTCCGGTGCCGGTGGCCCTGCGCATCGCCGTCGGCGTCGCCGCCTGGCTCGCCTTCCTGGCGTACGTCTTCCTGCTCGGCTCCCGGGCCAGGGGCGACGGTGGCGACGCGTCGGGTCAGAGTTGGCCGGTGAACTTGAGCCGCAGGTAGGCGTCGGTCAGCGCGGAGGCGAGCCGTGGCGCGGGGGCGTCGATGACGGTGACGTCGTGGCCGGCCAGGGCGGCCGTGAGCCGGTCTCGTTCGGCGAGCGTCCGCCAGGCGGCGGCGGCCGCGTAGGCGTCCTCGACCCGCCGGGGCTCTCCGGTGGCGAGCGTGGACAGCACCGGGTCCTGGGCCGCCGCCACCACCACCCGGTGGCGGGCGGCCAGCCGGGGCAGCACCGGCAGCAGACCCTCGCCGAGGGCGCCGGGCTCCAGCGCGGTGAGCAGGACGACCAGGCTCCGTGGGCGGTGTCGGCGCAGCAGTTCGCCCGCGATCAGGCGGAAGTCGGTCTCCACCAGGGCGGGTTGCAGCGGTGCCAGCGCGTGCGCCAGTCGGCTCCACTGTACCGGTCGCTCCGCGCCGCTGACCGACGCCCGGGGCACCGCGTCGGCGGCGAACACGTCGACCCGGTCGCCGGCCCGGGTGGCCAGCGCGGTGAGCAGCAGCGCCGCCTCGATCGAGGTGTCCAGGCGCGGCTCGTCCCCGAGGCGCACCGCCGACGTACGCCCAGTGTCCAGCACGCACACCACCCGTCGGTCCCGTTCGGGACGCCAGGTCCGCACCAGCACCTCGCCCCGCCGGGCGGTGGCCCGCCAGTCGACGGACCGTACGTCGTCGCCGGGCACGTACTCGCGCAGCGTGTCGAACTCGGTGCCCGCGCCGCGTCCCCGGCCGACCTGGCGACCGTCGATGACCCGCAGCCGGGCCAGCTTCTCGGGCAGGTGCCGCCGCGAGTCGAAGCGGGGCAGCACCCGCAGGGTCCACGGCGGTGTCGCCGGTCGACCGCTCCGCTGCCGGAACGCCAGCCCGAGCGGCCCGAACGAGCGGACCGTCAGCGCCACGGCGGGCCGGTCGCCCCGGCGGGTCGGGGTGAGTCGGCTGGGCAGCGCCACCACCGTGCCGGGGGCGACCTGCACCGCGCGGCTCGGCGGCACGTCGGGTCGGGCCCCGGCCGACGGCACCCAGGCGTCGCGGATCTGGGCCCGCAGCGGCCGACCGGAGAGGTTGCCCAGGTGCAGCACGACGGTGGCGGTCCCGCCGAGTCGGACGGTCCGTTCGCCGTCCCGCGCGGTGGTGAGCGACCGCAGCGGCGCGGCGAGCGCGAGGTCCACGACGAGCAGCAGCAGGACCGCGCCGACCATCACCGCCACCCCGACGAAGGGGGCCGGCCACAGCGGCAGGGTCAGCGCGCCCACCGCGAGCAGCGCCGCCGCCCGCCAGGTCATCGTGGGGTCGGCACGGTGGCCAGCACCGTGTCCAGCACGGCGTCGACCGCGACGCCCTCCAGCTCGGCCTCGGGGCGCAGCCGGAGCCGGTGCCGCAGGGTGGGTCGGGCCATCGCCTTCACGTCGTCGGGCACCACGTGGTCGCGACCGCTGAGCCAGGCCCACGCCTTGGCGGCACCGAGCAGGCCGGTGGCGCCACGGGGTGAGGCGCCCAGTTCCAGCGCGGGTACGGCCCGGGTGGCCCGGCACAGGTCGACGACGTAGCCGAGCAGCGGTTCGGCGACGTGCACCCGGCTGACCGCCGCGCGCGCCGTGGCGAGGTCGGCGGCGCCGGCCACCGGGCCCACACCGACGCCGGCCAGGTCGCCCG
>NZ_JBSFSO010000045.1:0-54678 GCF_053589795.1 Micromonospora sp. NPDC003241
GCTTCCGTAACCACTCGATCCCGGATCGAGCACGACCTTGAGGCTGGCGAGCGAGTGCGCCGGCGGGACGTTGATCCGATGCCCGGATCTGCCGCGATCCGGTGCGAGCGCGGCTGCCCCTGGCAGTAACGGAGTGTAATCAGCGAGGCGGCCTGCCGTGCGACATGGAGGCCTGCTCGACAGACGTCGTTGACTCCTTCTGGTGCGTCGATCTCTGTACGCTCCGGCGTACCTACCTGTGCACTCGGGCCTGTACGCCGACACCCGGCGAGGCTCCGGCACTCCGGGGGCGGGTCCAGCACTCAGGCGCGGGTCCGGCACTCCGGGGCGGGTCCGGCACTCGGGCGCGGGTCCGGTGGGCAGGCCATAGCATGGGCAGCGACGCCGACGAACGGAGAGACCTGCCGTGATCACCGCGATCGTCCTGATCGACTGCGCCACCGACTCGATCCCCGAGGTGGCCGAGGCGCTGGCCGACCTGCCCGGGGTCAGCGAGGTCTACTCGGTGGCCGGGCACGTCGACCTGATCGCCATGGTCCGGGTCCGCGAGTTCGAGGAGATCGCGCAGATCATCGCCGGCAGCATCTCCAAGGTGCCAGGGGTGCTCAACACCGAGTCGCACATCGCGTTCCGCGCGTACTCCCGGCACGACCTGGAGGAGGCGTTCGCGATCGGCCTGGGCGCCACCGACTGAGGCGTCACCACGCCGCCCGGCCCCGACGCCGAGGTGAGGACCCACTCCGCTTCCTGCCACGACGGGGCGAGCCGGTCCATCCGTGGGACGGACCGACTCGCCGCGTTCACCGCCGGATCAGCTCTGCTGCGGCACCGGGACCTCGGTGCCACCCGGCACCGGCGACTCGGTCGGGCCACCCGGGGTCTCCTCGGTGACGCCCGGAGCCGGGGTGGTGCCACCCGGGGCCGGCACCGTGCCACCCGGGCCAGGCGTACCGCTGGCGCTGGTCTCCGGGACCGGGATGCCCAGTTCCTCGGCCAGCGTCACCAGGGCGTCGTAGTGCGCCTGCAGCACCGGCAGCGCGGTCTGCGCGAGCTGGACCACCTGCGGCTCGGTGCCCTGCGAGATCTCCGTCTGGGTCGCCTGGATGGCCTGCAGGTGGCCGGCCAGACCCTGGGTCACCCAGAGCCGGTCGAACTCCTCACCACTGGCGTTGTTCAGCTGGTCGAGAGCCGTCCGCTGATCAGGGGTGGGCTCGTTCGGCAACTGGACGTTGAGCTGCCCGGCCACGTCCTGCACCGACTGGTCCAGCTCGGTGTGGTCCGTGACGAACTGCTGCGCCAGGTCCTTGACCTGCTGGTTCTGACCCTTCTGCTGGGCCAGCTCACCGGCGGCGATCTCGTACAGGTTGACCTGGTGCACCGCCTGCAGGTACTGCGTGTCCTGTTCCGAAGGCTGCGCCGCCGCCTGCGCTGCCGCAGCGGGCGCGACACCCACCAGCACCAGTGCGGCCAGCAGGCCGAGGCGTTTGATACCCAACATGCTTCCTCCCCGTTGAGACGTTGGACCGCACGGATACCCGGCTGGCCGGGGTTATTCCTGCGATCCGACGACGGGCGGGAAGCCCCGGCGGCGGTCCGGAAGGCCCAGAACGGGCGTGGCGCCCGCCGGAGGACTCCGGCGGGCGCCACGTCACGTGGTGACGGACCTCAGCGGCGGGACTCCCCGCTGCCGATCTCCTCGCGCTCGGCGCGCGGCTCGACGGGCGGGTGACCCGGCGACACCGGCGCCTCGGCCGGCTTCTCGATCGGGTAGAAGAAGCCCCGGATCGCCGGGCCGAGGGCACCGAGCCGGTTCATCTTCTTCGGCACCACCCAGCCCGCGTACTCCAGCTCGGTGTGTCCGTGCTCGTCCGGCGTGGTCAGCGGCTGGTGCACCTCGACGAACCGACCGTCCGGCAGGCGCCGGATGATGCCGGTCTCCACGCCGTGGGCCAGCACCTCCCGGTCGTGCTGCTGCAGACCGAGGCAGATCCGGTAGGTCACGTAGTACGCCAGCGGCGGCAGGAGCAGCAGACCGATCCGGCCACCCCAGGTCATCGCGTTCAGGCTGATGTGGAACTTGTCAGCGATGACGTCGTTCGCGCCGGAGAGCGTCAGGATCACGTAGAACGTGATGGCCATGGCGCCCAGGCCGGTACGGAACGGCACGTCGCGGGGACGCTGGAGCAGGTTGTGGCTCCGGTAGTCCTTCAGGTAGCGGGCCTCCATGAACGGATAGAGCGTGGAGAGCCCGACCAGGATGCCCGGTAGCACCACCGTCGGCCAGAACAGCGGCGGAATCACGTAACCGTCGCCGATGGGTATGTTGATCTCCCAGTCCGGCATCAACCGCGTCGAGCCGTCCAGGAACATCACGTACCAGTCGGGCTGGCTGGCCGCCGAGACCACCCACGCCTCGTACGGGCCGAACAGCCAGAGCGGGTTGATCTGGATCAGGCCGCCCATCAGCGCGATCACGCCGAAGACGACCATGAAGAAGCCGCCCTGCTTGATCGCGTACCGGGGGAACATCCGCTCGCCCACGACGTTGCCGTTGGTCCGACCCGGACCCGGCCACTGGGTGTGCTTCTGCTTGAAGACCAGCCCCAGGTGGACGCTGATCAGCGCGACCAGCAGACCCGGGATGAGCAGTACGTGGGCGATGAAGAACCGGCTGATGATGATCGTGCCGGGGAACTCGCCGTCGAAGACCGCGGCGGTGACCCAGGTGCCGATCACCGGGATGGACAGCATGATCGCCGAGGCGATCCGCAGACCGGTGCCGGAGAGGCCGTCGTCCGGCAGCGAGTAGCCGGTGAAGCCGGCCAGGAAGCCCACCCAGAACAGCAGCGAACCGATGATCCAGTTGGTCTCACGCGGCTTGCGGAACGCACCGGTGAAGAAGATCCGGAGCATGTGCACCACGATCGCCGCCATGAACAGCAGCGCGGCCCAGTGGTGCATCTGCCGCATGATCAGGCCGCCCCGGACGTCGAACGAGATGTCCAGCGTCGAGGCGTACGCGGCCGACATCGGCGTACCCCGCAGCGGGGCGTAGCTGCCGTTGTAGATGACCTCGGTCATCGTCGGCTCGAAGAAGAAGGTCAGGAAGACACCGGTCAGCAGCAGCACGATGAACGAGAACAGCGCGATCTCGCCCAGCAGGAACGACCAGTGGTCGGGGAAGACCTTGTTGAGCAGCTTGCGCAGGGGGGTGGCCACCTGGAAGCGGTCGTCGACCGCCCGGGCGGTGTTGCCCGGAACCGCTGCTACGTCAAACTTGCGCCGCTTCACGGCCGCTCCCAGAAGTCGGGCCCGACGGGTTCGGTGTAGTCGGACGTCGCCACGAAGTAGCCCTCGGAGTCCACCTCGATCGGCAGCTGCGGCAGCCGCCGGCTGGCCGGACCGAAGATGGGCTTGGCGTTGTCGGTGATCAGGAACTGCGACTGGTGACACGGGCAGAGCAAACGGTTGGTCTGCTGCTCGTAGAGGCTCGCCGGGCAGCCGGCGTGCGTGCAGATCTTCGAGTAGGCGGCGTAGTTGCCCCACATGTAGTCGCCGTGACCCTCGCGCTCGTTGTTGCGGCGCGAGGTCTCGGCGTCGGCGTCCCGCAGGTGGATCAGCAGGGTCGGCGAGTCGGCGTACCGGTTGCTGACCCCGTGCTCGATACCCGGGAAGACGGTGATCTGGCCACCGGCGCTGATGTCGGCGGGGCGGATCGGCCGACCGTCCTCGCGGACCAGCCGGATCTTCTGGCCGTCCTGCGGGGCGAAGCCGGTGGTCATCATCTGGTCGTTCGCGTGCGGGTCGGAGATCAGGCCACCGACCAGCGGCGCCGCGGCGACCGCACCGACCGGCACCAGACCGGCCAGCAGCGACATGCCGAGCAGCGGGCGACGCTTCACGCCGAGCTCGTCGGCCATGTAGAGCATGGTCTGCCCGGTGATCGTCCGGTCCTCGCTGGCCACCACGCCCTCGTGCCGGTCCTGGATCGACACCTCCTTGGGCAGCAGCTTCTTGCCCCAGGTCAGGACGCCGAAGCCGATGCCCAGCAGGGCGATGCCGAGGGTCGTGCCGAGCAGCGGGGTGAAGTACTTGTCCCCGCCACGGCCCGGCTGGTACTCCCAGGGCCACCAGATGTAGACCGCCAGGAAGGCCGTCGCGGCCAGGCCGGTGACCAGGAACATCGCCGCCACCGTACGGACCAGCCGGCGCTCGGCCTTGCTGCCCGGGGCCACCTGCTCCTCGTAGTGGACGATCTCGATGTCGTCCCGACGGGCGCCCTCGCGGACGATGTCGAACCGGCTCAGCGCCGGGTCGTTCACGTCCACCGTTTCGTGGCCCGGGTGGGCTGGCTGCTCGGTGTGGGTGCTCATTCGCTCGGTCACGACTTGCCCGCAATCCACAGGCTGGCGAAGACGAGCGCGACGATGCCGATCAGGAAGATCGCCACACCCTCGGTGGAGGGTCCGTACCGGCCCAGGTTGAACCCGCCCGGGTCGCCGTCCGACTTCAGCGTCTGCTGGATGTAGGCGATGATGTCGGCCTTCTGCTCCGGCGTGATCTGGTTGTCACCGAAGACCGGCATGTTCTGCGGGCCACTGAGCATCGCGGCGTAGATCTGCCGGTCGGTGGCCGGCGCGAGGCTCGGCGCGTACTTGCCGGAGGAGAGGGCGCCGCCACCGCCGCTGAAGGCGTGGCACTGCGAGCAGTTGATCCGGTACAGCTCGCCGCCGACCGCGAGGTTGCCGTCCTCGTGCAGGTTGTCGCCGGCCGGCACGACCGGGCCGCCACCGAGCTCCTGGACGTACGCGGCGAGCTGGTCGATCTCGTCCGGGCTGAACACGACGGGCTTGCGCGCCGCCTGGGCCTCCTGCCGGGCCATCGGCATCCGGCCCGAGCCGACCTGGAACTCGACCGACGCCGCGCCGACGCCGATGAGGCTCGGCCCGCGCCCCTCGACCCCCTGCGCGTTGCGACCGTGACAGGTCACACAGCTCACGTCGAACAGCGCCTTGCCGTCTGCGGCTGCGCTGCTCAGCGGCGGGTTTTCCTGCGCCGACGCGCTCGGGGCGAGGACGGTGTAGGCACCGCCGGCCAGCATCAGCGCGGCGACCAGCCGGACCGCGGCACCCAGCCGGCGGCGGCCCCTGCTGGGCGCCGCGGGCCGCCCGCGCAGCCGCGCGAGCAGGCCGCGTCGGCGGTCGTTGTCAGAAGTCATGACCTGTGTCCTTAACCGGTTGGACCTTGTCTGCGGGGGTGTAGCAGCGGCACGGCGCGAGACGCGCCAAGATCACTGAAGCCAGTAGATCATGGCGTAGAGCCCGATCCAGACCACGTCGACGAAGTGCCAGTAGTACGACACGACGATCGCCGAGGTGGCCTGGGCCGGCGTGAACCGGCCCATGGTGGTGCGGATCATAAAGATCACGAAGGCGACCAGGCCTCCCGCCACGTGCAGGCCGTGGAAGCCGGTGGTCAGGTAGAACATCGACCCGTAACCGTCAGCGTTGATCTTGATGCCGTGGTGGACCAGCTCGCGGTACTCGTTGAGCTGACCGAGCAGGAAGATCAGGCCCATCACGAAGGTGATCGTGAACCAGCGCCGCAGCGCGTGCACGTCACCCCGCTCGGCGGCGAAGACGCCGATCTGGCAGGTCACCGAGGACAGCACCAGGATCGTCGTGAACGTCGTCGCGTACGGGATGTTCAAGACCTCGGTGTGCATCGCCCACTGCTCCGGCGCCGCCGCGCGGATGGAGAAGTACATGGCGAAGAGCGCCGCGAAGAACATGAGCTCGCTGGAGAGCCAGACGATCGTCCCGACGCTGACCATGTTGGGCCGCGTCAGAGAGTGGATCCGGCTCTTGTCAATGGCTGGGGCCGCAGTCACGCGGTCATTATTGCCGTTGACCACGGCCGGCGATCAGCGGGGGGTGAAACCCGTGGTCCGAGTGGCCCGATCGGTACCGTCCGGTTCGCCTGACCTAGGCTGATTGGCGTGCTGGAAACCGACCCGATCACGCTGGCCGTGACGGCCGCGCCGTCGCTGACGGCGGGCGCGATCAGCCCGGCGACGGCCCCGGTGACCGGCGGTGCCGGGTGGCTCGCGGCCGACGCCGGCCCGCCGCCCTTCCAGATCACCGCCGTGGTCACCGAGGCCAAGCTGGACAACTGGCTCGCCGTCGTCCTGGTGGTCGCCGCCGCCCTCTACCTCTACGGAGTGCACCGGCTGCGGCTGCGCGGGGACCGCTGGCCGATCGCCCGGACGGTCTTCTTCCTCGGGCCCGGCCTGGGCGGCATCGCCTCGGTCACGGTCAGCGGGCTGCACGCGTACGACACCACGCTGCTGTCGGTGCACATGGTGCAGCACATGGTGCTCTCCATGATCGCGCCGATCTTCCTGGCGCTGGGCGCGCCGGTGACGCTGGCCCTGCGTACGCTGCCGACCCGCCCCCGCAAGCGACTGCTGTCGGTGCTGCACAGCAGGATCGTGCGGATCTGGACGTTCCCGCTGGTGGCGTTCGCCATCTTCGTGGTGAACCCGTTCGCGCTGTACTTCACCGACCTGTACCGCTACACGCTGGAGAACGTCTGGGCGCACGAGGTGGTGCACGCCCACTTCATCATGACCGGCTGCCTGTTCTTCTGGCCGCTGGTCGGCCTGGACCCGCTGCCCGGACGCTGGCCGTACCCGGGCCGGGCCCTGCTGATGCTGCTGTCGGTGCCGTTCCACACCGTGCTCGGGCTGACCGTCATGCAGAGCAGCACCCTGTTCGGCGGCGACTGGTACCCCTCCCTCGGGCTGACCTGGGCCGACCCGTGGGACGACCAGGTCCTCGCCGGCGGCATCCTCTGGGCCGGCGGCGAGTTCGTCAGCGTGACGATGCTCGGCGTCCTGGTGGTGCAGTGGATGCGCGCGGCCGAGCGGGAGGCCCGCCGGGTCGACCGCGAGCTGGACCGCCAGGAGGCCCGGCAACGCGCTGCGGAGACCACCACCGGCCCGGCCGCCTGAGCCGGTCGGCGGGGCGCGCGGGGCGGCGTGTCCCGGGCGTCGGCACGACCGGTACGATCGGCGGCGCAGCTACGAGGTGGGAGCAAGTCTGACCATGAGCGAGCGCGAGCGAGTCATCGGACTCGGTGCGGTGGTGCCAGCGGACAGCACGGAGCGAAGCGGAGTGTCGGCATGAGTGAGCGTCTGTGCACCGTCCTGCTCTACAGCGACGACCCGCAGGTGCGGGACAGGATGCGGCTCGCCGTGGGCACCCGCCCCGCGTCCGACCTGCGCGTCGAGTTCGTCGAGGCGTCCACCTACGCCGAGTGCGTCCGCGTGGTCGACGACTTCGAGATCGACCTGATGCTGCTCGACGGTGAGGCCAGCCCCGGCGGCGGTCTCGGCATCGCCCGGCAGATCAAGGACGACTACGAGAACTCCCCGCCGACCTGTGTGGTGATCGCCCGCGCCGCCGACCGCTGGCTGGCCGCGTACGCCGAGGTCGACGCCACCCTGGTCCACCCGCTCGACCCGGTGACCACCGCCGCCACGGTGGCCGAGGTCCTGCGGACGCACGCCCCCGCCTGACGCACGCCCGACTCCGGCACCGCCACGGCGCCGGGCGAGCCGGCGCCGGTCCCGTCCCACCCGCACTCGTCTGCTCGGGAGGCCCGTCATGGGCGATCGGACCTGGCCACACCTGCTCACCGCGCTGCTGCGCGGCGAGGAACTCTCCGCCGCCGACACCGCCTGGGCGATGGGCGAGATCATGTCCGGCTCGGCCGCACCGGCCCAGATCGCCGGCTTCGCCGTGGCGCTGCGCGCCAAGGGCGAGACACCGGCCGAGGTGAGCGGGCTGGTGGAGGCGATGCTCGGCCAGGCCGTCCCGGTCGAGCTGCCCGAGGAGGTACGGGCCACCGCGCTGGACGTGGTCGGCACCGGTGGCGACCTGGCGCACACCGTGAACATCTCCACGATGACCGCCCTGGTGGTCGCCGGAACGGGCGTCCGCGTGGTCAAGCACGGCAACCGGGCCGCCTCGTCCTCCTGCGGCACCGCCGACCTGCTGGAGTTCCTGGGCATCCCGCTGGACCTCGGTCCCGAGGGGGTGGCCCGCTGCGTCGAGCAGGCCGGCATCGGCTTCTGTTTCGCCGCCCGCTTCCACCCCGGCATGCGGCACGCCGGTCCGGTCCGCCGTGAGCTGGGCGTACCCACCGCCTTCAACTTCCTCGGCCCGCTCACCAACCCGGCCCGTCCCCGCGCCGGTGCGGTCGGCTGCTTCGACTCGACCATGGCGCCGGTGATGGCCGCCGTCTTCGCCGCCAGGGGTGACTCGGTGATCGTGATGCGGGGCGAGGACGGCCTCGACGAGTTCACCACCGCCGCGCCCACCCGCTTCTGGATCGCGCAGAACGGCACCGTCAGGGAGACCGTGGTGGACGCCACGGACCTGGGGGTACCCCGGTCCACCCTCAGCGACCTGCGCGGCGGTGACGCCGCCTACAACGCCGAGGTGGCCCGTCGGCTGCTCGCCGGCGAACCCGGTCCGGTACGCGACGCCGTGCTGGTCAACGCCGCCGCCGCCCTGGCCACCCAGGGCCCGCTGGACGGTAGCCTGACCGACGCCCTGCGCGCCGGCCTGGCCCGGGCCGCCGAGTCGATCGACTCCGGCTCAGCCGCTCGTACGCTCGACCGCTGGATCGAGGTCGCCACCGCCTGACCCGGCCCGTCGGCCGCGCTCCGACGTGTCGGACAACCCGTCGGAGGTCGGTCGCCGCTCGTGGAAGTGTCGGAGAGCCCGCCCCGTCGGAGGTCGGCGCCGCTCGCGGATGTGTCGGAGAGCCCGCCCCGTCGGAGGTCGGCGCCGCTCGTGTAAGTGTCGGACGGCCCGCCCGTCGGAGGTCGGTCGCCGCTCGCGGATGTGTCGGACGGCCGTGGGAAACTACAGGCGAGTAGTTCCCCAGACGGCCGCCGGCCGGCACGCGCGGGAGGAGACGCCCATGTTGGTACGTGAGCTGCACTGTGAGACCTGCGACGACATCCGCGCCTTCGAGATGCCGCCCTGCCCCGACGGCCACGGTCCGGACTGCCCCGAGCTCCTCTGCACCGGATGCGGCACGGCGATCTTCGTCGCCCCCTACGCCTCGCTCTCGCGGGCCACCCCGCCCGCCCGCCGGGCGCTGCACCCACGCCACGCCGCCTGACGCTCCACCCACGTCACCCCGCCCGACGCACCACCCACGTGCCAGGTCGCCGTCCAGCGGGTCCTGGTTACCTACGGCCACGGCGGCGTTGACCAGCACGCACTCTGGCTCGGTGCACCATCCACGCCGCGCACCCTGGCCCGGCACACCATCCACGCCGCGCACCCTGGCCCGGCACACCGCCCGCACCACGCACTCTGGCCCAGCCCAGGCCCACGCCACGCGCTGTAGCCCGGTGCACCATCCACGCCACGCGCTCTGGCCCCGCACACCGCCCACACCACGCGCTCTGGCCCCGCACACCGCCCACACCACGCGCTCTGGCCCCGCACACCGCCCACACCACGCGCTCTGGCCCGGAGTCTCCGCCGGACTGCCCGGCGGAATCCCTGTCGACGGCCGCAGCGGTCCGCGAGACGACCTCGCCATGCCCGGAGCCGTCGGCACCGTGGCACCATTGTGCCCGCGGTATCCCTGCTCACCGGCCGTGGCGGCGGGGAGGCAGCAACTTCTTGGATACTGCTGCCTCAGACCCGACCTGAGGCAGCAGTATCCAAGAAGTTGCGCGGATCATGAGGGTGACGGCGATCGAAGCCGTCCGGAGGTGCGGCACCACGCGCTACCACCACGTGCCGCTCGACCCGAGGGTGACAAGGGCGTCCTCCTCACCCTCGCCGCTCCGGTCCCGCAGCACGCGACACACCTCACCCGCCACGTCGACGGCGGACGCGACGCCTGCTCGTCTCCCCGGCCCCGCAGCACGCGACGTACACATCGCTCCGGTCCCGCAGCACGCGACACCTACCCGTATCCCCGGGTCCGCAGCGCGCGATACCTACCCGCATCTCCGGGGTCGCAGCACGCGATACCTACCCGGGTCCGCAGGCACGCGACGCCTCCCCGCAGGCACGCGACACCTCTCCGCATCCCCCCGTCCCGTAGGCACGCGACACACCTCATCCCGCCGCAGCGACCGCACACACGGACACGCACACGGAGACGGAGTCGGAGGCACGGGCATAGACACGGAGACGGACACGGGAAAGCCCGCCTCCCTCAGGGAGGCGGGCTTTCACCAGGTCGGTGCGCCGATCAGTGCTCGGCGGTGCGCCGGGTGCCGCTGTAGTACTCGAACAGCAGGCCGCAGGTGGCGAAGACCACTGCCACCATGCCGGCGACGAGCAACCAGAGCTGCCAGAACACCAGGCCGAGGCCGGCGATGGCGGCGGCCAGGGCTAGACCGAACGGCCAGTAGCTGCCGGGGCTGAAGAAGCCGATCTCGCCCGCGCCGTCGGCGATCTCACCGTCGGGACGGTCCTCGGGACGCAGGTCGATCCGGCGGGAGACGAACCAGAAGAAGCCGCCGCACATGGAGCAGAGCAGGAACGACAGCAGCAGGGCCACGGTGCCGATCCACTCGACCCGACCGCCCGAGTCGGCGAAGGTCCAACCGCCGTAGAGGGCGGTGGCGAACAGCAGGAACGCGGCGATGATGAGGAAGATGCGCCACTCGGTCTTCATCCGGGGTTACCTCAGTTTCCCGCGCCGGCCGTGGTGCTGGCCTGGTTGAAGTTGTCCTGGGTACGGCGCGTGTCGAACGGCTTGGTGGTGATCGCGTACGGCTCCTCGCCGATCGCGGTCAGCGCGTCCTGGGTCGACGCCCCGTCCTGCTTGGCCGCGAGGAACCGGTCGAAGTTCTCCGGCGAGACGACCCGCAGCTCGAAGTTCATGAAGGCGTGGTAGCTGCCGCACAGCTCGGCGCAGCGGCCCACGTACGCGCCCTCGGACTCCAGCGAGGAGACCTCGAAGACGTTGCGGATGCTGCCCGGCATCACGTCCCGCTTGAACAGCATCTCCGGCACCCAGAAGGAGTGGATGACGTCGCGGCTGGTCTCCTCGAACCGGATGGACCGGTTGCTCGGCAGCACCAGGATCGGGATGACCTCGCTGGTGCCCAGCACCGAGGCGGTGGTGTCGGCGTCCACGCCCTGGCCGTCGCGGTAGTTGAACTGCCAGTTCCACTTGAAGGCGACCACCTCGACGGTGACGTCGGGGTTGTTGGTGGTCTTCACCACGTCGGTCTGCACGACCGCGGTGTAGTAGAAGAGCACGGCCACGATCAGCACCGGCGCGATGGTGTAGAGGAACTCCATCGGCAGGTTGTAGCGGGTCTGCACGGGCAGCTCGTTGCCGCGCTTGCGGTAACGCACCACGCACCAGAAGATCAGGCCCCAGACGAAGACGCCGACCACCAGCGCGGCGATGCACGAGGCGATCCACAGGTCGTACATCCGCCGGGATTCCGGCGTGATGCCGCCCTGGGGCCAGCCGAAGCCGCCGAACGCCGCGCCGACGTCACAGCCCGTGAGCAGGACCAGCAGCGCCGCCCCGCCGAAGCCGAGCCCGACAAGACGCCCGGCGCGACGCCCCCGACGCCCGACGGCTCCTGGGGATGCGCTGCTCCGCACGGCCGTCGGCCGTACCTCCGAACTCCTTGCGACCACCTGGTCCTGCCTCCCTAGCGCGCCGCGGTGCTTCCTCGGTCCGGCCGGCTCCGCCGAGCGGAACCACCACACCAGCGGCAAAGGCGTCACCGACGGTCGCAGATTACTCGACCATGACGGGCTCGACCCGGTTGGGGTCAGTCTCCGCCCTGGACGGGGGATCTTGCGCGGACCGAGGCGATAGCGTGGGCAGACGTGATTCCTTCCCCGGTCTACCTGGACGCGGCCACCGCCGCGCCGCTGCATCCGGTCGCTCGGCAGGCGCTGCTGGTCGCCCTCGACGACGGTTGGGCCGACCCGGATCGGCTCTACACCCAGGCCCGCCGCGCCCGCCAGTTGCTCGACGCCGCCCGCGAGGCGGCGGCGGACACCCTCGGCGTACGCCCCGACGAGCTCTCCTTCACTCCCAGCGGTACGAGCGCGGCGCACGCGGCCGTGCTGGGTGGCCTGGTCGGCCGTCGACGTGTCGGGGCGGGGCTGGTGCACTCGGCGATCGAGCACTCGGCGGTGTTGCACGCCGCCGAGCAGCACGTGGCGCGGGGCGGCACCACCACCGAGGTGCCGGTCGACCGGTCCGGCCGGCTGGACCTGGACGCCTGGTCGGCGGCGGTGGCGGGGCCCAGGGTGGCGCTGGCCGCGCTGATCGCCGCCAGCCACGAGGTGGGCACCGTGCAGCCGGTCGAGGACGCGGCGGCGGCCTGCGCCGAGGCGGGGGTGCCGCTGCACGTCGACGCCGCCCAGGTCGTGGGGCGGGTACCGGTGCCGGCCGGCTGGTCGGTGTTGACCGCGAGCGCCCGCAAGTGGGGCGGTCCCCCGGGCGTCGGGCTGCTGGTGGTCCGCAAGGGCACCCGCTGGGAGTCGCCGTGGCCGTCGGACGAGCACGAGTCGGGGCGTACGCCCGGCACGGTCAACCTGCCGGCGGTGGTCGCGGCGGCGGCGAGCCTGCGCGCGGCGGCGGCCGACGCCGACGCCGAGGCGGCCCGGCTGGCGCCGCTGGTGGACCGGATCCGGGCCCGGGTGGCGGCCGACGTGCCGGACGTCGAGGTGGTGGGCGATCCCGAGCGGCGGCTGCCGCACCTGGTCACCTTCTCCTGCCTCTATGTCGACGGCGAGGCGCTGCTGCACGCGTTGGACCGGCGGGGCTTCGCGGTGTCGTCGGGCTCCTCCTGCACCTCGTCGACGTTGCGCCCGTCACACGTGCTGGAGGCGATGGGGGTGCTGTCCCACGGCAACGTCCGGGTCTCGCTGCACCGGGGCACCACCGAGACGGACGTGGACCGCTTCCTCGCCGAGTTGCCGCAGATCGTGGCCGACCTGCGGGCGGAGGCGGGGGTGGTGGGGCTGTGACGACGCCCGACGAGGTGCTCGACTGTCTCGGCCAGCGGTGCCCGCTGCCGGTGATCGCGCTGGCCCGCCGACTGCCGTCCCTGCCCGTCGGCGCAGTGATCCGGGTGCTCGCCGACGACCCGGCGGCGGCGGTGGACATCCCGGCCTGGTGCCGGATGCGCCAGCAGGAGTTCCTGGGCGCCGCCCCCGGTCCCGGCTACGACGTCCGCCGCTCTACGTGAAAGGGCGACGTCCGCCGGACGCTGTGAAAGGAAGGGCACCTTATTAACGCCTCGTGCATAGCCGGGGTCCCCTGCTAACACCGCACCTGACCCACGATCGGCTCTCGATCCCGTCCGCCGCAGCGGAACCGCTCGGGATCGAGAGCCGGGACACCGTTCAGGCACCGCGACGGTGCAGTGGTCAGGGCAGCAGGTGGGGGCGGACCTCGTCGGCGGCCTCGTCGCCGTACGACTCGGCGAGGCGCTTGACGAACAGGTCGCGGCGTACCTGGTACTCCTGGGTGCCGACGGTCTCCAGCACCAGTGCGGCCAGCAGCGAGCCGACCTGCGCGGCGCGCTCCAGCCCGACGCCCCAGGAGAGCGCGGTGAAGAACCCGGCGCGGAAGCCGTCGCCGACGCCGGTGGGGTCGATCGCCTGGGCCTCGCGGGCGATCGGCACGTGGATCGGGGCGAAGTCCCGCCCGGCGATCTCCACGCCGTGCTTGCCCAGCGTGGTGACCCGGATCCGGACCCGGTCCAGCAACTGCGCGTCGCTCAGCCCGGCCTTGCTCTGCAGCAGCGACTTCTCGTAGTCGTTGGTCATCAGGTACTCGGCGCCGTCGATCAGCGACACCACGTCCTCGCCGTCCATCCGGGCGAGCTGCTGGGACGGGTCGGCGGCGAACCGGTAACCGCGCTCGCGGCACTCGGCGGAGTGGCGCAGCATCGCCTCCGGGTCGTTGGCGCCGACCAGGACCAGGTCCAGCCCGCCGAGCCGCTGCGCGACGGGGTGCAGCTCGATGTTGCGCGCCTCGCTCATCGCGCCGGCATAGAAGGAGGCGATCTGGCACATGTCGGTGTCGGTGGTGCAGACGAAGCGGGCGGTGTGCGCCACCTCGCTGATGTGCACCGAGTCGCAGTCCACCCCGTGCCGCTCCAGCCAGGAACGGTAGTCGGCGAAGTCGGCGCCGACGGCCCCGAGCAGCACCGGACGCAGGCCGAGCTGTCCCATGCCGAACGCGATGTTCGCCGCCACTCCGCCCCGGCGCAGCACCAGATCGTCCACCAGGAAGGAGAGCGAGACCTTGTGCAGCTGGTCGGCGATGAGCTGGTCGGCGAACCGGCCCGGGAAGCTCATCAGGTGGTCGGTGGCGATCGAGCCGGTCACGGCGATCTTCATGGCAACCCTCGGGGTCGGGATCAGGGCGCGGTCAGCCTACCGGCACCACGCCTGCCGAGCGACCAGCCCGCTCAACCTCCCCCACCGCCCACTTACCCACCCACCACCCCAAACCATCCCGCCCCCGACCAACCCACCAGCCACACCCCCGTCCCCACCCGGCCGGCCGGGTTGATCAAGGAGTTTTCGCCCTCCCGGCCGCCCTCACGTGACCAAAACCTCTTGATCACCGCAGGCAGGCGGGCGGGGGGCGGGCGGGAGCGCGGAGCGCGGGTGGGGGTGGGTGGGGGTGGGACGCGCGACGGCGGAACGGCCGGGGGGCCGTTCCGCCGTCGGAGGTTGGTTGGAGACTCAGCTGAAGGAGTCGCCGCAGGCGCAGGAGTTGCCTGCGTTGGGGTTGTCGATGGTGAAGCCCTGGGCGTCGATCCGGTCGGCGAAGTCGATGGTGGCGCCGGTCAGGTAGGGGGCGCTCATCCGATCGACGACCACCTCGACACCGTCGTAGTCGGTGACGACGTCACCGTCGAGCGAACGCTCGTCGAAGAAGAGCTGATACCGCAGGCCGGAGCAGCCACCCGGCTGCACGGCGACGCGGAGCCGCAGGTCGTCGCGGCCCTCCTGCTCGATCAGGGCCTTGACCTTCTGCGCCGCGACGTCGGTGAGGACGACGGACGTGGGGGCCTTGGCCTCGGTCGACTCGGTCTGCGCTGGCGTGGTCACGTGGAATTCTCCCTGCGCGCGTTCGAAGAAGTGGTCTTCCCCTGGCCAACGTCGTTCGCCGGTCAGCGATTCCCACAGCGGTCCAGCTTCTGATTGTAGGCCGCCGAGCGCCCGGTGACCCGGCAGCGTGACGGGCTCCTCCGGCGCACGCCGGACACCGGGGTGCTCCGGGGACGAGCTGCGGTCAGCGGCTCCACTGCCGGGCCAGTCGGGAGCCGAGTTCCCGCAGCCCCTGGGCCGGACGTTCCATCGCCGCCGCCAGCCCGCCGCGCTCCTCGCCGCCGAAGTGCTCCACCAGGCTGTACGCGTCGGTCACGCCGACCGATGCCGCCTCGCGCCGACCGGTGCTGACCTGGCCGGCGAGCACGACGCAGGGTACGCCCCGGTCCCGGGCGGCGCCCGCCACACCGGCCACCACCTTGCCGCGCAGCGACTGGTGGTCGAACTTGCCCTCGCCGGTGACCACCAGATCGACCTCGTCGAGCACGGTCTCCAGCCCGATCGCGCGGCTGACCAGTCCGATGCCGGATTCGCACCGACCGCCGAGGGCCAGCAGCGCGGCACCGACACCGCCGGCCGCGCCGCCCCCGGGCAGCGCGCCGAGCCCGCTGGGACAGCCCGGCAGGTCGCGTTCGAGCACCTCGGCCCAGCGCCCGAGCGCGGCGTCGAGCAGCAGCACGTCAGCGCGGTCGGCGCCCTTCTGCGGCCCGAAGACGTTGCTCGCGCCGTGCAGCCCGAGCAGCGGGTTGTCGACGTCGGTGGCGGCGATCAGGCGGGCGTCGCGCAGCCGGGGCGCCCCGTCGAGCGTGGCGGCGGCGGCCAGCGCGGCACCGCCGTACGGCAGAGCGGCGCCGGTGTCGTCCAGCGGGACGGCGCCCAAGGCGGTGATCATCCCGGCGCCGCCGTCGTTGGTGCCGGAGCCGCCCAGCCCGACGACCACCGTCCGGGCGCCCGCCTCGACCGCGGCGGCGATCAACTGACCCAGCCCGTACGACGTGGTGGCCCTGGGGTTGCGTTCGGCGGGGTCGAGCAGGTGCAGTCCGCACGCCTGGGCGCTCTCCAGCCAGGCGGTCGCGCCATCGTCGGTGAGCAGGATCTCACCGGTGACGGCACGGCCCAGCGGATCGGTCGTCGGCACCGGCACCCGCCGGCCGGACAGCGCGCCGGCGAGCACGTCGAGGAAGCCCGGCCCGCCGTCGGCCAGCGGCCTGACCAGCAGATCGTCGCCGGGCGCGATCTCCCGCCAGCCGTCGGCCACCGCAGCGGCGACCTCGGGGGCCGGCAGCGTGCCGGCGAACTTGTCCGGACAGAGCAGTACGCGCATGCCTGGCAGTGTGGCAGCCCACACCGGCTCGGGCGGCACGCTGGTCATGCTGTGGGACCATGGTGGGCGTGACGTCGACCTGGGTTGAGCCCTCCAACACCGCGACTGCGCTGCTGCTTCTCGGCCGTGGCAGCGATCCCGCCACCGAGCGTGGCGTGGAGTGTCCGGGTGACCTGCCGGCACCGAGCGACCCCGATCTGGTGTCCCGGGCGGCGGCGGCCAAGGCGGCGCTCGGCGACCGGGTCTTCGTACTGGGGCACCACTACCAGCGCGACGAGGTGATCCAGTTCGCCGACGTGACCGGTGACTCGTTCAAGCTGGCCCGCGAGGCCGCCGCCCGGCCGGACGCGGAGTACATCGTCTTCTGCGGTGTGCACTTCATGGCCGAGAGCGCCGACATCCTCACCTCGGACGCCCAGCAGGTGATCCTGCCGGACCTGGCGGCCGGCTGCTCGATGGCGGACATGGCCGCGCTGCCGCAGGTCGAGAGCGCGTGGGACGTCCTGACCGAGCTGGGCATCGCGGCGCAGACGGTCCCGGTGACCTACATGAACTCGTCGGCCGACATCAAGGGCTTCGTCGGTCGCAACGGCGGGGTGGTCTGCACCTCGTCGAACGCCAAGCGGGCCCTGGAGTGGGCCTACCAGCAGGGCGAGAAGGTGCTCTTCCTGCCCGACCAGCACCTGGGCCGCAACACGGCGGTGCTGGAGATGGGCTTCTCGCTGGACGACTGCGTGCTCTACGACCCGCACAAGCCGGGCGGTGGGCTGACGCCCGAGCAGCTCCGCGACGCGCGGATGATCCTGTGGCGGGGGCACTGTTCGGTGCACGGCCGGTTCACCCTCGACAGCGTCAACGACGTACGCGAGCGGGTGCCGGGCGTGAACGTGCTGGTGCACCCGGAGTGCCGGCACGAGGTGGTCAACGCCGCCGATCTGGTCGGTTCGACGGAGTACATCATCCGTACGATCGAGGCGGCTCCGGCTGGTTCGGCATGGGCGGTCGGCACCGAGCTGAATCTGGTCCGCCGGCTCGCGCTGGCGCACCCGGACAAGCAGATCATGTTCTTGGACAAGGCCGTCTGCTACTGCTCGACGATGAACCGCATCGATCTGCCGCACCTGGTGTGGGCGCTGGAGGAGCTGGTCGCGGGTCGGGTGGTCAACCGGATCACCGTCGACGCGGACACCGCGCACCACGCGCGGGTGGCGCTGGACCAGATGCTCGCACTACCGGGCGCCTGATCACTCTCGGCAACCATTGCCGTACACAAAAGTGCCGGATCACCGATAAATGCCCCCAGGGGTAGTGTGACCGGATCCATTCTCATCACAGAGGGCTATGCTGCCGGGCGGACGAGACACCGCGGGCGTGTGCGTTTGGCCGCGACCGCGCCGTGGGTAGCCACCTGCGGTGACCCAGATCGATACGACAGCACGCACGCGCTGGAGGTTGCGTTGACCGACGACGTCCTGGTCGTACACGGAGGCACCCCGCTTCAAGGGCGGATCCGCGTGCGCGGTGCGAAGAACCTGGTTTCCAAGGCGATGGTCGCCGCCCTGCTGGGCGACAGCCCGAGCCGGTTGTTCGACGTACCCAAGATTCGCGACGTGGAGGTGGTCCGGGGCCTGCTCGGGCTGCACGGCGTCAAGGTGACCGACGGCCTCGAGGACGGCGAGCTGGTCTTCGACCCGGCCAACGTGGAGAGCGCCAGCACCGACCAGATCAACGTGCACGCCGGTTCCAGCCGGATCCCGATCCTGTTCTGCGGACCGCTGCTGCACCGCCTCGGCCACGCCTTCATCCCGGACCTGGGCGGCTGCCACATCGGTCCCCGGCCGATCGACTTCCACCTCCAGGCGCTGCGGGAGTTCGGCGCCACGGTCGAGAAGACCCCCGAAGGGCTGCACCTGTCCGCCCCGAACGGCCTGCACGGCACCAAGTTCTCGCTGCCCTACCCGAGTGTGGGCGCGACCGAGCAGGTGCTGCTCACCGCCGTGATGGCCGAGGGCGTCACCGAGCTGCGCAACGCCGCCGTGGAGCCGGAGATCATCGACCTGATCTGCATCCTGCAGAAGATGGGCGCGATCATCAAGGTGCACACCGACCGGGTCATCGAGATCCAGGGCGTGCCCCGACTGCACGGCTACACGCACCGGCCGATCCCGGACCGGATCGAGGCGGCGAGCTGGGCCGCGGCGGCTCTGGCCACCCGGGGTCACGTCGAGGTGCTCGGCGCCGAGCAGGCCGACATGATGACCTTCCTGAACGTCTTCCGCTCGGTCGGCGGCGAGTACGAGGTGACCGACGCCCGCCCGCCGAAGCTGGGCAGCCCGGGCCAGGAGGGCGGCATCCGGTTCTGGCACCCGGGCGGCGAGCTGAACGCGGTGGCCCTGGAGACCGACGTGCACCCGGGCTTCATGACCGACTGGCAGCAGCCCCTGGTGGTGGCGCTGACCCAGGCGCGGGGCCTGTCGATCGTCCACGAGACGGTCTACGAGCAGCGGCTGGGCTACACCGAGGCGCTCAACACGATGGGCGCGAACATCCAGGTCTACCGGGACTGCCTGGGCGGCACCCCGTGCCGCTTCGGCCGGCGCAACTTCAAGCACTCCGCAGTGATCGCCGGGCCGAGCAAACTGCACGCGGCCGACCTGGTCATCCCCGACCTGCGGGCCGGTTTCAGCCACCTGATCGCCGCGCTGGCCGCCGAGGGCACCTCCCGGGTGTACGGCGTCGACCTGATCAACCGGGGCTACGAGGACTTCGAGGCGAAGCTCGCCGACCTCGGCGCGCACGTCGAGCGACCCTGACCTCGGCTGGGGAATCCGGCCCCTCTCGCACGGGTCCGGTGCACCGATGTGCACCGGCCTCGTGGCGTTGGCTACCCTTGCCGCGTGCCGTCGCTGTTTCGTCGTAAGTCCGCCGACCTCGCCGATCCCGTCACCGAGCCGGAGACCCCGGCCGAGGAGGAGTCGGAGTCCACTCGTGCGCGTGGTTACACGCCGAGCAAGGGACGGGAGACGCCCAAGCGGCCCGTCAGCGGCCGCCGGCCGGCCGGCGCGACCAAGCCGCTGAGCAAGGACGAGGCCAAGGCGCTGCGTCGCCAGCGGCGGGCCGAGGCGTCGGCGGAGTTCCGGCGCGAGGGCGGTCCGCGCGACCGGGGGCCGGAGCGGCTGCTCGCCCGCAACGTGGTGGACTCCCGCCGGACCGTCGGCACCTGGTTCTTCGGCGGCGCGCTGGTCGTGCTGATCGGCTCCAACCAGGCGATGCCTCCGGAGATCCGGCTCGCCTCGAACCTGCTCTGGGGCGCGCTGGCGCTCGGCGTGGTGATCGACTCCGTGCTCATCTCGCGCAAGATCAAGAAGCTGGTCCGGGAACGTTTCCCCCGCACCGACCAGCGGATGGGCTCGCTCTACTTCTACGCGATCATGCGGTCGATCACCTTCCGCAAGCTGCGTACCCCGGAGCCTCGGGTCGCCCTCGGCGACCCGGTCTGACCCGCCGGTCGCCGCCGCGCGGCGGCGACCCTCTCCGGCCGGCGACCGGCACCGGTCACGGCACGCCGAGCAGGCGCAGCACCGCAGCGGTGCCGGCGGCGGCGAGGACCACCACCACGAACGGCGCCCGGCGCCAGGCCAGCGCCACCCCGACCAGCACCCCCGCCGGGCGGGCCCAGCCGGCGAACCCGCCCGCCTCGGTCAGCGCCGCGGTGGCCGCCAGCGCCGCCAGCAGGGCCGCCGCGCCGACCGGCAGCAACTGCCGCGCCCATGCCGGCAGGTCGAGCCGGTCCCGCAGCAGCACCCCGGCGACCCGGAAGGCGTACGTCCCGACGGCCAGCGCCACGATCGCCGCGATCAGCACGGCTCCTTCTCCCCTCGCCCGGCCGGCACCGGATCGGCCCCCGGCACGTCGACCGTCGGTGTGTCGACCGGCTGCGCAGCGATCTGCGGCGGATTGCCCGGAGCGGGAGCCTCCAGCGCGTCGACCGGCATGGAGTGCTGCGGCGTACCGCCCGGCGCGGCGGTCTGCGCTGCGTCGACCCGCGTCCGACCGGTCCGGATCCGCTGGACGGCCAGCAGCCCCGGGCCGGCCAGGGCGAGCAGCACCGGCAGGCCGGCGGGGAGCAGCGGCGTGGTGAGTACCGCCACCACGGCACCGGCCAGCGCCATCCGCCGGGTCTCGGCATCACGCAGGCTGGGCAGCAGCAGGGCGATCAGGCCGGCCGGGAAGGCCGCGTCCAGCCCGAGTGCGGCCGGGTCACCGGCCACCCCGCCGGCCAGCACGCCGAGCACGGTGCCGGCGTTCCAGGCCAGGAAGAGCAGCACCCCGGCGAGCCAGAACGCCCGGCGGCGGTCGGCACCGGGCGGCCGGGCCAGGGTGAACGCGGTCGCCTCGTCGGTCATCAGGTGACTGCCGAGCAGACGGTGCCGCAGGCGGCGGCCGATCGTGTCACCGAGGGTCAACCCAAACGGCAGGTGCCGGGCGTTGAGCAGCAGCCCGGCGAGGACGGCGGCGACCGGGCTGCCGGCGGCCAGCAACCCGACCGCCATGAACTGCGCGCCTCCGGCGTACACCAGGACCGACATCGTCACGGTGGCCCAGCCGGGTATTCCGGCCGCCACGGCGACCGCGCCGAACGAGGCGCCCACGGCGACCATCGCCGCCGCGATGGCGGCGACGTCCCGGAGGACGCCGGCCCCCGGTGTTCGTTCTGGCGTACGCATGGTTCATCATGATGAACACGCCGCTGATGTTCGTCAAATAGAACAGCATGACCGACGGAGCGAACCATGGCCCCCGAACCCACTCCCCCGTTGGCCACCATCGCCGCCGCCCTCCGCTACGAGCGGCAACGGGTGGGCATCTCCCTCACCGAGCTCGCCCGGCGGGCCGGCATCGCCAAGTCGACGCTGTCGCAACTGGAGTCCGGCGTCGGCAACCCGAGTGTGGAGACACTGTGGGCGCTGGGAGTGGCGCTCGACGTGCCGTTCAGCCGGCTGGTCGAGCCGCCGGCCACCACGGTCCGGGTGGTCCGGGCCGGGGACGGTCCCCGCATCCGTTCCGAGCACGCCGACTTCGTCGGCACGCTGCTGACCGCCGGAGCCGCGCACGCCCGCCGGGACGTGTACCTGATCGAGCTGGAGCCGGGCCGGGTGCGGACCGCCGACCCGCACACCCCGCGCAGCGTGGAGCACGTGGTGGTGGGCGCCGGCCGACTGCGCTGCGGCCCCGAACGGGACCAGGTGGAACTCGGCCCGGGAGACTACGCGACCTTCCCGGGCGACGCCCCGCACCGCTACGAGGCCCTCGCACCGGGTACGTTCGCGGTGCTGGTGATGGAGCATCCCTGACTCGTGACGGGTGCCGCGACGGCGAGTTGACCAAGGGTTGCGGATCGCTGGAAGTCCGACCCGATCAAAGCCCTAAATGTCCTGATCAATAGGATAACGTTTGAGTTCGACGAGGGTGCCGCAGTGGCGGTGAACGAGCCCACGCCGCTACCCTCCATGCGCAGCCATTCGGTGCCGGGACGAGCGACTTCACCGGCCCGCAGGGGTGCCCAGCACGACCATTTCCGACGAGGTGACATCGGCGTGAGCGAGCGGACGCGAGCCGACCACCGGGGCGCGCCCGTGAACGGGCGGACGTCGGTCCCGTGGTCTGCCGTGACCTTGCCCTCCGGTGTCGCGCCGTCCGCCGGGCCCGCCCGAGACCACGATGCCGCAGCCGGCGCCGCCACCCGGCGACGTCCCGGCCGCAGCGACGGGCCCCGCGGATGAGTCGCGGCTACGCCGACCGGTGGCCGGGCCCCGCCGATCCGTCCTGGGCCGTCGAACCGACGGCCGAGTGGCAACCCCAGTTCCCGGGCCAGCGATACCCGGGTGACATCGGCCTCGACCACCAGCCGCCACCCGGCCGCAGCCGGTCCAGCGCCGTCGGCCGCGCCGAGGTGCCGCCACTCGCCCCGACGCGGCCGGACGGCACGTACGTGGGCCGGTCCTGGGACGACGAGCCGGACGGTCGGCCGGGACGGCAGGAGATCCCGGAGCCCCGACGCCACGACGGGCCCACCAGCGCGCCACCGTACGACCGGTCGCTCGCCGGTGCGCGTCCGGAGCGACCCGGCCCCGAGGGCCGATGGTCCGAGCGCGAACGGGACGGGATCACCTGGTCCGAGATGGGCGCCCAGGGTGCCGCCGGTACACCGACCCGCCACGACCAGCGCGACGCCGACCGGTACCCGCCGAGGGACCCGGACCGCCGCGACCGGTACGTCCCGCCCGACCCAGACCGCCGCGACCAGCGGGAACCCGACCGCTACGCCCGACGCGACCCGGACCGCCGCGACCCACGGGAACCCGACCGGTACGCCCGACGCGACGCCGACCGCCGCGACGCCGACCGCTACGCCCGCCGTGACCCGGACCGACGGGACCCGGACCGACGGGACCCGGACCGACGGGACCCGGACCGACGGGACCCGGACCGACGGGACCCGGACCGACGGGACCCGGACCGCTTCGGCTGGGACGCCCCCGAGCGCGGTGACGCCGACCGGTATGACCGCGATCCGGACCGGCGCGACGCCAACCGGCGCGACCCGGACCGTCGCGACGCAGACCGGCGCGACGCAGACCGACGTGACCCAGACCGTCGCGACGCAGACCGGCGCGACGCAGACCGACGTGACGCAGACCGACGTGACGCAGACCGACGTGACCCAGACCGTCGCGACGCAGACCGGCGCGACCCGGACGGCCGTGACCCGGACCGGTACGCCCGACGCGATCCGGACCGACGCGACGACCGAGACCCCGACCGGTACGCCCGCCGTGGGACCGACCCACGTGACCCGGACCGCTTCGCCCGACGCGATCCGGACCGACGCGACGACCGAGACCCGGACCGTTATGCCCGACGCGATCCGGACCGACGCGACGACCGGGATCCGGACCGTTATGCCCGGCGTGGCCCGGACCGGTGGGACGAGCGCGACCCCGACCGCCAGCCCCAGCGCCCACGTCGGTCCGAACCCGTCGGGCGCGACGGCCGCTGGGACCGGGATGCGCCGATCTCTCCGGGCGGACGCGCGGAACCCGGTTGGGCGGCGGAGCCGGACGACGACCGGCGTCGGTCCTCCGCCGCGCGTCGACCGGCCGAGGACGCCGACCGGCGGCCGACCGGTGAACCCCCCTCACGGCCCCGCTACCAGTGGAGCAGCCACCCCGGTGAGCCGTCGGTCGACGACCGGCCCTCGGTGGAGCGGTACGACTACCGCGACGACTTCAGCGTGGGCGACCCGGACAGCGCCCCGTACCCGGACGGCTACGTCGACGAGGAGCCGATCCGCACCCGCGACGAGTGGGAGCGTCCCGAACCATCGGAACGGGATGCGGCGCCCACGGGCGGGGACCTGCCATGGCCCGCCCCCGGGCCGCTGCGCCCGAGCACGGGACGGGACCACCGCGAGTACCAGCGACCGGCGGCTCCCGAGCCCGGTACCGACCGGCACCGACCGGACGAGCGTCGCCGCGCCGACGACTTCCCGGACCCGGCGGGGCCCGAGCGGTTCGACTCGGACCGCCCGGCCGCCCGACGGCCCGACCTCGACCGGCCCGTCTCCCCGGCTCCCGACGACGACGTCCTCCGGACTGGCCGCCCCCATCTGTCGGTGGTCCCCGACCGACCGGTCTCCCCCGCGCCGGACTCGGACCGCCCGGTGTCGCCCGCCGCCGGTCGCGCCCGGCCCGTCTCCCCCGCACCGGAGCGCGGTCGACCCGACGTCACGCACCGGGACCGGCCGCTCACCGTGGTCCCGGACCGGCCCGACGACACCGACCGCGACCGGGCCGCCGGTGGTCGTCCAGATCGGGAACGTCTCGACCGTCCGGACCCGAACCGGGACCGGCCCGCCGCAGCCGCCGGGAACCGCACGCCGGCCGGGGACACCGTCCGGCCGGCGCCACTGCACCAGCACGAGGTACGCCCGGCTCCGCTGCACGAGCACCAGGTTCGTCCCGCTCCCCTGCACGACCAGCCGGTCGTCGCCACCCCGCCGCCGGCCCCGGCACCCTCGGTCGCGGCGGCACCACCCGCTGCCGGTCCGTCACCGGTCCGCCCGGTCTCCGCGCCGCCCACGCAGCGCGCCGTTCCGCCGCCACCGGCCCCCGCCACGCCGCCGCCGGTCTCCGCCCCGCCGAGCCACCGACCGGTCAGCGCCCCGCCGAGCCACCGAACGGTCGCGACACCGCCACCGACCTCCGCACCACCCCGCCACCGACCGGTCAGCGGACCACCGAGCCACCGACCCGCCGTGGTCCCTCCGCCGATCTCCGCGCCCCCCTTCTCCGCGCCACCGGATCAGCGTCCAGTAACCACACCGCCAGCGGCCTCGGCACCGCCGAGTCACCGCCCGGTCTCCGCACCGCCCACGCACGCGCCGGCCGCCGGGCCGACACGCCCGCCCATCGACCGCACGCCGCTCGAACGGCCACCGGGCGACCGCACACCGCTCGACCGCACGCCGGGCGAGCAGCCGCCGGTAGAGCGCACGCCGCTCGACCGCAGGCCGACCGAGCAGCCCCCGGGCGACCGCACGCCGGGCGACCGCAGGCCGGGCGACCGCAGGCCAGGCGAGAGGCCACCGGTCGAGCGGTCCGGGTCGGAGACGTCGGAGCCACGGGTCGCCGCCCGGAAGCCGACCCGGTTCCTCCAGCCGCCGGCCGAGCCGGCCGCGCACGCGCCGTCCCCGGTACCGGCGGAGAGCGGAGCCGGATGGTTCGGGGCAGCCGATTCCGGTCCGGCGGTCACCCCCGACCGGCCCGCCCGTCACGGTTCCCCCGAGGAACCTGAGCCGTCGTGGTTCAGCGCCGGGTCGGCCGAGACGGACCGGCCGGTCTCGGCACCGCCGACGCCGTCCCTTTCGACGCCGTCGTTCCGCCCCGATGCCGACATGTCGGCACGCCCGGACTCCGGGCCACCAGCGGCACCGGTCTCCGGACCACCGGCACGGCCGATCTCCGGACCGCCGGACCGACCCGTCTCCGGAATCCCGGACCGGCCGATCTCGGGACCGCCGGCCCGACCGGTGTCCGCGCCCGTGTTCCCGGAGACGTCCGTGGGGTCCGCCGCCGGGCTCTCCGGTCCTCATTCGACGGACTCGATACCGCAGCTCGCCATCCCGGTCTCCGCGCCGCCGGTCCTCGACACCTCGACGCCGGTCTCCGCACCACCCGGACCGCGCCCGGCGGAGCGGGACCTGCTGGCACCGGTCTCCGCACCGCCCGTCGCTCCGGTCTCCGCCGTGCCCGCCGCCCCGCCGGGTCGGACGAGCGTCACGGGCACCTCGCCGGAGACGGAGAGGTTCCCGGACCTCGACGACTCGTCGACGCCCGCTGCGCCGTTGTCCGCACCGCCGCATGATCCGACCACGCCGTCGGGCACCTCAGCGCCGTCGGACACGTCAGCTCTGCCGGACGACGCAGCAGCACCGACCACCGGCACCACGCCGTCCAGCGCCGGTACCGCGCCGTCGGACACCGGAATGCCAACGGCGGACACCGACGACGTTCTCTCCGGGACCGACCGCCCGGCCACGGACGCCGGCTCGGCCGTATCGGACGACGAGCCGGAGCCCGACGAGGCACCAGAGCCGGAGGACGAGCCCGAGGCACCGGCCGACCCGGAGCAGCTGCTGGCGCGCTACCCCTGGCGGCTCGACCCGACGACGCTACGCGAACTGGTCGACGATCCCGAGGAACTGCGGGAGCTTCGGCAGGGGCTCACCGACAAGCTCGCCTCCGCCCTGGACAACCGTTCCCGGGCCCGGTTGCTGAGCCTGCGGGCGGTGGCGTCGCGCGTCCTCGGAGATCTCGACGACGCGGTGGACGACGGCCGGATGGCGCTGACCTACGCGGAGGCGACCGGCGAGCTGCGGCGGTCCGCGCTGGCGCAGGCCCGGTTGGCGCACGTGCTGCGCTGGCGGGGCGAGTTCGCCGAGGCCGACCGGTTGTTCGCGGAGGCCAACTCGGTGGAGCTGCCGGACCGGTTGCGCGCCGCGTTGCACGAACACGCCGCGCGCTCCTGCTATGACCAGGGCCGCCTGATGGAGGCGTGCCACCACTTCGAGCGCGCCCTCGACCTGCGCGGCGAGGGGGACGCCGAGTTGCTGGCCCGGGTACGCGTCGGGCTGGACGCGATCGCCGCGCGCGCCGAGGAGGGCGGCTTCGGGCCGTACCCGCGGAGTTGGGACGAGGTGTTGGAGCGGGAGCGGCCGCCGGTGCCGGCCCGCGACGGCGACGAGGGCTTGTGGGGGTACGCGGACGGCGAGGGTGACCTGGTCGTGCCGGCCCGGTACACCGAGGCCCAGCCGTTCCGGGAGGGTCTGGCCTGGGTACGCGGCACGCAGAGCGACCGGTGGTCGTTGATCGACCTGACCGGCGAGACAGTGGTCGAGCCGACCTACCTCGCGGCCCGGCCCTTCTCCGACGGGCTGGCCTGGGTGGTGCGCGACGACAGCGGTTGGCTGGCGGTGGACACCGCCGGTGCGGTGGTGGTGCCGCCCGGCTTCGCCGAGGTGCGGCCGTTCCGCCGGGGCGTGGCGGCGGTCCGGCGGGACGGGTGGGGTGCCGTCGACCGCACCGGGCAGATCGTGGTGCCGACCCGCTACCACGGTTTCCACACCACCCTCGCCGACGGCCGGTACGTCGACGGTTTCACCGACGAGGGGCTGGCCGTGGTCGACCTGGCCGGACGCAAGGGCGTGGTGGACCGGACCGGTCAGGTGCTGGTCGCCCCGGCCCACCCGGTGCTGCTGATCCATCCGGTGGCGTTCCTGGCCACCAACGGCGTCGGGCAGTGGGGCGCGCTGGACCGGCGCGGCGGATCGCTGATCGCCCCGGTGTTCCGCAACCCGGACGAGGTCGTCGCCGAGATCGAGGGGCTACTCAGCGACGCCAGCCCGACGCTCTGACCTGGACGGACCGTTCGTCGCGACCGAGGTGCGGCGATCCTCCGCAACCGGCACGCCACCGACGACGGTGGCCACGTCGGCCGGTGCGTCGAGAATCGCCCTGGCCGTTCGTACCCCCGGTGGGGCTAGGGTCGTGGCATGGAATTCCGACACCTGGGCCGCTCCGGCCTGATGGTCAGCGAGATCTCGTACGGCAACTGGATCACCCATGGCTCGCAGGTCGAGGAGGACGCGGCGTTCGCCTGTGTCCGAGCCGCACTGGACGCCGGCATCACCACCTTCGACACCGCCGACGTGTACGCCGGCACCCGCGCCGAGGACGTCCTCGGCCGGGCGCTGGAGCAGGAGCGGCGCGAGGGCCTGGAGATCTTCACCAAGGTGTACTGGCCCACCGGTCCGGGCCGCAACGACCGGGGCCTGTCCCGCAAGCACATCATGGAGTCGATCAACGGGTCGCTGCGCCGGTTGCGGACCGACTACGTCGACCTGTACCAGGCCCACCGGTACGACTACAGCACGCCGCTGGAAGAGACGATGGAGGCGTTCGCCGACGTCGTGCACTCCGGCAAGGCGCACTACATCGGGGTCTCCGAGTGGAAGGCGTCGCAGATCCGCGAGGCCCACGCCCTCGCCAGGGAGCTGCGCATCCCGCTGGTCTCCAGCCAGCCGCAGTACTCGATGCTCTGGCGGGTCATCGAGAGCGAGGTCGTACCGACCAGTGAGGAACTGGGCATCGGTCAGATCGTCTGGTCCCCGATGGCGCAGGGCGTCCTCACCGGCAAGTACCTTCCCGGCCAGCCGCCGCCCGCCGGTTCCCGGGCCACCGACGAGAAGTCCGGCGCCGGCTTCATCGCCAAGTGGCTCACCGACGACGTGCTGACCCGGGTGCAGCAGCTCCGGCCGCTGGCCGATCAGGCCGGGCTGACCATGGCCCAGCTCGCCGTCGCCTGGGTGCTGCAGAACCCGAACGTCTCCTCGGCGATCATCGGTGCGTCCCGCCCCGAGCAGGTGCACGACACCGTCAAGGCGGCCGGGGTCAAGCTCGACGCCGGTCTGCTCAAGGCGATCGACGAGATCGTCGAGCCGGTCACCGAGCGGGACCCGGCGCGTACCGAGTCGCCGGCCGAGCGGCCCTGAGCCGGCCCGTTCCCGGCCGAGGCAGGCACGTGCCCCGGCCGGGGACGGCGGTTCAGCTCTGCCAGAAGCGGACCAGGTCCAGGCCGGTGGCGTAGAGCCAGGGCGGCAGGCCCAGGACGTCACCGATGGCGAAGACCGCGCCGAAGAACCAGCCGCCGATCGTCGGGTTCCACAGCAGCGCGAACAGCAGGATGAAGCCGTACGGCGCGAAGAGGTCGTACATCCGCCGGTACGGCGGGCTCAGCCACGGCTGGATCATGTTGCCGCCGTCGAGTCCCGGCACCGGGAGCAGGTTGAGCAGGCTGGCGGTGATCTGGAGGAAGGCGAGCAGGGCGACGGCGGCCCAGAACTCGACCGGCCCGCCGCCGGACGCGCCGAGGCGCAGCACCGCCACCAGCACCAGCGCGAACACCACGTTGGTGGCCGGGCCGGCGAGGCTGACCAGGGTGTGTCGCAGTCGTCCGGCGATCACGTGCCGGTCCACCCAGACCGCGCCGCCGGGCAGTCCGATGCCGCCGAGCAGCACCACCGCCACCGGCAACGCGATGGACAGCAGCGGATGGCTGTACTTGAGCGGGTTGAGCGTCAGGTAGCCGCGGTGGGCCACCCCCCGGTCACCGAACCGGTACGCGACCACGGCGTGGGCGTACTCGTGCAGGCAGAGCGAGACCAGCCAGCCGGTGACCACGAAGCCGAACACGGCGAGTCGGACGTTGCCCACCCCGTGCCAGGTCAGCAGCGCGCTGGTGACCAGCAACGCGACCAGGGCGAGGAACACCGGGCTGGGCCGGAACGCGGCCCGGGGTACCCCCAGCACCAGCGGCTCGGAGTCCCGGGGTGGCATCACTGGGCCGGAGGTTGGAGACTCATCCGGTAGTCCACCCGGTCGTCCTCCAGCAGCGTGACCGAGGTGACGCCGGACGCCGCGAGCTCCCGCCAGGTCTGGCCGATCCAGGACTCGGCGTCGGCCTGGCTGCCGAACGACTCCCCCGGCCCGTCGACCGACTCGCCGTTCGCGCCCTCGTACCGCCAGCTCCACGCCATGTGCGCGTCTCCCCTCGCCGCTGATGTCCCGCTGGGACGAACCCCCGCCAGCGTAGTCGCACCGCACCGCCGACCGCCCGGCCACGGGCGTCGATCGAGGGCGGACCGGTGCGCGGTCGGTGGTTGACCGTCGCCGGGCCGGGTATCTCCGGGGGAACCGGATCTTCACGGAGGCGACGATGACGACACCCATCCCGGAGATGGACACGGCACAGCTTCGCGACATGGCGGTACGCGGCGGCATCCAGGGCGCACGGGAGATGGACCGGGAGGAACTGGTCGACGCGCTGGTCGCCCGCCCCGGCGAAGGTGCCTGGCAGGAGGACCCGAAGCCGGCGGACGTCAACCCCAACGACTACATGTACCAGTCCCCCGAGCCTCGGTGAGCTGGCGCGGGAGCGTGGCCCTGCGATGCCGCTCCCGCCCGGCCGGCCGTTAAGGTACGAGCCATGTCCCTAGACGGGTGGAACACGCTCCTGGTGCTCGGCGGCATCCGCTCCGGCAAGTCGGAGTTCGCCGAGGCCCTGGTGGCCGACGCGGTCACGGTCCGGTACGTGGCCACCGCCGCCGGCGGAGGCGACGACGACGCGGAGTGGGCGGCTCGGATCGCCGCGCACCGGGAGCGCCGGCCGGCGACCTGGAGCACCGAGGAGACGGCAGACGACCCGCGCCGGCTGGCCGACGTGATCGCCAGCGCCCGGCCGGACGAGACGTTGCTCGTCGACGACCTCGGTGGCTGGGTCACGGTGCTGCTCGACCCGGCCCACCAGCCGGCCGACGACACCGCGACCGTGGCCGAGCTGGCCGCCGCCGTCCGGGACTGCCCGGCACGGCTGGTGCTGGTCAGCCCCGAGGTCGGGCTCTCCCTGGTGCCGACCACGCCGCTGGGTCGGGCCTTCACCGACGCGTTGGGCGCGGTCAACCGGGCCGTCGCCGACGCCTGCGACACCGTGGTGCTGGTGGTCGCCGGCCAGCCGGTCCGGCTGAAGCCGGCCACGCCCGAGCCGGCGCCGGCCGCCGAGACCTCGCCGGGTCCGTCCGCCGCCGTCAACGGCACGGCGGTGCCCGCACAGGCCGGCCCGAGCGACGCGCGACCGGCCGACGGTGCCGTGGCACTGCCCGCGTCGCCTCCGGTGACCACCCCCGAGGTACCGGCCGCACCGGCGCCGGTCCCGGCCGCCGACGACACCGGGTGGACCGCGCCCACCATGACGCTGCCGGTGGCCGACACCGGCCTGGTCATCCAGGCGGGCATGGACCTTCCGATGCCCGACGACTACGCCGGTCCGCAGGCGGTGGACCGGCTGGCCACGCTCGACGTGCCGGGCACCGGGCTCGGCGTCCTGGAACAGGTGGTCTCGTTCGCCGCCGCCACCCAGGGCACCCCGACCCCGGCACCCTGGCAGTCGGTCCGGGTGCTGCTGCTGCACGGCGACCACGACGGCGGAAGCGCCGCCGGTACCCGGGCCGGGGAGTCGGCCCGGCGCGCCGAGGCGGCCCGCGCCGGTCAGGGTGTGCTCGCCCGGCTGGCCGCCGAGAGCGGGGCGAGCCTGCAGGTGGTGGAGGCGCCCACCGCCGCCGCCATCGAGCACGGCCCGGCGCTCACCGCCGAGCAGGTCGACGCCGCGCTGCGGTACGGCTGGCGGCTGGCCGAGGAGGCCGTGGACTCCGGCGTACAACTGCTGGTGGTGGCGGCGTGCGGCGCCGGCACCGAGGCCGCGGCGGCGGCGGTGCTGGCCGCGACGGCCGGTGCCGAGGCGCCCGCCGTGCTCGGCCGGGTGGTCACCTCCGACGGCGAGATCGACGACGTGGCCTGGATGGCCCGGTGCGCGGCCGTCCGGGACGCCCTGCACCGCACCCGGCGGGCCTCCCGGGACGCCAAGGACGTGCTGGCCCAGCTCGGCGGTGGGGACATCGCCGTGGCCACCGGTCTCCTGCTGGGTGCGACCGCGCGACGCACGCCGGTGCTGCTGGACGGACCGGTCGGCGTGGCCGCCGGCCTGGTCAGCCGGGACCTGGCCGGGCAGGCGCGGCACTGGTGCATGCTGGCCGACCACGGCGGGCACCCGGCCGTCAAGCTGGCCTCCGACGTGCTCGGCCTGAGCCCGCTCGCGCAGCTACGGCTGGACCTCGGCGAGGGCGCCAACGCGTTGACCGTGCTGCCGCTGCTGCGCTCGGTGCTGGCGCTGGCCGCCGCGCTGCCGCCGCGCCCGTCGCACGACCCGGCCGACGGCGTGGACGAGACCGAGGAGCCGGAGCCGGACGAGCCGGACTTCCGCGAGCCCGAGCCGGCGGGCCCGGGACCGACCAGCACCGAACCGGCAGGACCGGCCGGCACCGACCCGGCGGAGCAGGGCACGCGTGCCGGCTGAGCCCCGGCTCGGCGACGGGGCGCGACTGGCCCTGACCACCTTCACCATCCTGCCGGTACGCGCCGGCCGGATCGACCGGACCACGGCCGGTACGGCGATGGCGCTCGCCCCGCTGGTCGGCGCCCTACTGGCCGTGCCGCTCGGCGCTCTCCTGCTGCTGCTCGACGCGGTCACCGCACCGCTGGTCGCCGCCGGGGTGACCGTCGCGGCGGGCGCCCTGCTCACCCGAGGTCTGCACCTGGACGGGCTGGCCGACACGGTGGACGCGCTCGGGTCGTACCGGCGAGGTCCGGCCGCGCTGGAGATCATGAAGAAGCCGGACGTCGGGCCGTTCGGCGTGGTCGCCCTGGTGCTCGTCCTGCTGGTGCAGGCCGCGGCGCTGGCGGAGCTGGCCGGCCGGTCCCGGCCGGCGACGTTCGCGGCGGTGCTGGCGGCGGTGGCGGCCGGTCGGCTCGGGGTCTCGCTGGCCTGCCGGCGGGGTGTCCCGGCGGCCCGCCCGGACGGGCTCGGCGCGTTGGTCGCCGGCACCGTCGGGCCGGTCACGCTGGCCGTGGCGACGGTCGCCGTGGCGCTGGCGGCGGTCCCGGCCGTGCCGGATCGCCCCTGGCAGGGGCCGCTGGTCGTGTTCGCCGCGCTGGCCGTCGCGGCCGGGTTGCTGCGACACGTGGTACGCCGTCTCGGCGGCATCACCGGCGACGTGCTCGGCGCCACCGTGGAGCTGGTCACCACGCTGGTCTACCTGGGTCTGGTGCTGTCCGGCTGAGCAGTGCGGTCGCCGGCGGGTAGCGTTCCTTGTCGACAGCACCGGCGCGGCCACCCTGGGGACGACATGCTCATCACCGACGACTTCCTGCCCGTACCGGTCCCGGAGTCGCTCACCGCGACCTATCTGGTGCCGACGGTGGGGCTGCCGTCGGTGACCGCCCGCACGGCGGTCCGCGGGCTGGCCGGTCGACTGGCCGAGCCGGTGCACGGGCTGGCCGTGCAGATGCTGGACAGCCCGCTGATGAGCGTCGACATCCGCCCGATCGCCGAGTTCCCCGCGCTGCCCCCGGACCTGCTCACCGCGTTCGGGGCCACCGAGGAACAGCTCGACCGGCTGTCCGCCGCGAGCCACCTGGTGGTGGTGCAGGCCGAGTACCGGCCGGGCTGGCCGCCGGCCCACGAGTGGGCGGCCCGGGCGGTGGCCGCCGCCGTGGCCGAGGAGGTCGGCGGCGACGTGGTCGACGTGTTCGGGTTGCAGTTCCTGGACCCGGCGGCGGCCCTGCGCTCGCTGCCCGACGCCGAGGGCCGGGTCCGGCTGGTCGACTGGGTGCTGGTGCCGTACTCCTCGGACGCCGAGGGGCTCTGGTTCACCACCAAGGGGCTGCGCCGCTTCGGTCTGCTGGAGTTGCAGACCCAGGGCGTGCCGGACCACCTCACCCGGGCCTGGGGCGCGGTGATGACCGGCGCCGCCCGCCGCCTGCTGCGGGACTGGACCGACGGGCTGGCCGGCGAGGAGGTGCCGGCGTTCGTGCCGCTGCCGGTGCTGGCCACGGTCACCGGGCACGACATCGCGGTCGCGTACGGCAATCCGGAGCAGCACGGCGCGACCGCGCCGGTGCTGCTGCGGCTGGAGCTGGACCCGGCCACCGACCCGGACGCCGACTCGTTCCTGAGCCTGCGGCCACCGGCCGGGCATCCCGGCCCGGACGGGCGCTACTTCGCCGCCGCCTGCGGCACCCTGTTCGCCGGTATCCAGCCCGACGTGCGGTACGCGCGCTCCGGCGACGCGATGAGCCAGGCGGTCGCCACCGCCCGCGCCGGACTGGGCGACATCCGGGCCCGGTTCCGCGCCGGACAGCTCCCGCCGCAGACCCAGCTCGTGGTGAAGTACGGGCTGCCCGGCGACGACGGCCCGGAGTACGTCTGGGCCGGGGTGACCGCCTGGGACACGCCGGAACGGATCGTCGGCGCCAGCGCCAGCGACGCCAACACCGACCCCTCGGTCCGGATCGGCTCACCGGTGCAGGTCGAGACCGCCGACGTCGTCGACTGGGCCGTCCTGGACACCTCCGGCGTCGTCGAGGGCGGCTGGACCCAGGCCGTGTTGGACGCCGGGGAGCCGCCCCGCTCCTGAGTCACCGCACGGGGTCGCCGGTCACTTCACCGAGGGGTCGACGAACGGCGGCCGGGCCAGCCGGACCGGCAGGCGACGACCGCGCACGTCCACCTGGAGTTCGGTGCCGTCGGTCAGGGCCGGGGCGGTGTCGACCAACGCGAGGGCGATGCCCTGCTTCCGGGTCGGGCTGAACGTGCCGCTGGTGACCGTGCCGACCCGGGTGTCACCGTCGTACACCGCCATGCCGGGGCGCGGGATGGCCCGGTCCACGGCCTCCAGGCCGCGCAGCGTACGCGCCGGACCGGCGGCCTTCTCCGCGAGCAGTGCGTCCCGGCCCCAGAAGGCCGGCTTGTCCCAGCCCACCGCCCAGCCCGAACGGGCCTGCACCGGGCTGATCTGAAGCGACAGGTCCTGTCCGTGCAGCGGGTACCCCATCTCGGTGCGCAGGGTGTCCCGGGCGGCCAGCCCGCAGGCGCGCGGCGCGGGCTCGGCGGCGAACAGCGCGTCCCAGACGGTCACCGCGTCGGCCGCCGGGACCACCAGCTCGAAGCCCAGCTCACCGGTGTAGCCGGTGCGGCACACGGTCAGCGCGACGCCGTCGAGGGTGGCCGGCGAGAAGCTCATGTAGCCGTGGTCGGTGGGCAGGCCCAGCCCGGCCAGCAGCGCCGCCGAACGCGGTCCCTGGACCGCCAGCACCGCGTACGCCTCGTGCTCGTCGGTGACCGTGACCTGCTCCGGCGCGGCGGCACGCAGCCGGCGCACCACCTCGGCGGTGTTCGAGGCGTTCGGGATCAGGAAGACGTGGTCGTCGGCGTACAGGTAGGCGATGATGTCGTCCACCACGCCGCCGGTGGCCTCGTCGCAGCAGAGCGTGTACTGCGCCCGGCCGGGCCCGATCCGCCCCAGGTCGTTGCTGAGGCAGGAGTTCACGAACTCCGCCGCGCCCGGCCCGGTCACCCGCACCTTGCCCAGGTGCGAGACGTCGAACACGCCGACGTCGGTACGCACTGCGGTGTGTTCCCGCAGCACCCCGCCACCGGCGTACTCCAGCGGCATCTCCCAGCCGCCGAACGGGGCGAACTTGGCACCGAGTGCGGAGTGTCGCTCGGCCAGCGGAGAACGACGCAGCCGGGTCTCGGCGGCGTCGGTGGTCACGTCGGTCATGGGTGGGAACTTACCGGGGCGGACCGGTCTGGTTAGCATCGGCGGGACCCACCGGAGGAACCGGCGGGGCAGCACCGACGTCCGACGGGTACCTCATCCGTCGGCACCAACCGAACCGCCGGTACGCCACACGCGGCCGGCCCGGCCCGCCCGGGAGCAGCTTCCGTGACATCGCCCAGCACCACCCTGAGCCTGGTCGACACCGACCCCGCCGAACTCGCCGTCGACGCCATCGTGATCGGCGTGCACAGCACGACCGGTGGACAGGACGCCACCAGCGGCCTCGCCGGCACCCTGCTGCTCGCCAGCGGCGCCGAGAGCATCGCCGCCGCCTTCGACGGCAAGCTGACCGAGACGCTGGCACTGCTCGGCGCGACCGGCGGACCGGGCGAGGTGATCAAACTGGCCACCCTGGGCACCGTCACCGCCCCGCTGGTCGCCGCCGTCGGCCTCGGCCCGGAGCCCACCGGCGCGGCACCCGCCCCGGAGACCCTGCGGCGGGCGGCGGGGGCCGCCGTACGGGCGCTGGCCGGTGCGTCCCGGGTGGCGCTCGCGCTGCCGCTGCCGGACGACGCCGACGGCCCCGCCGCGCTGCGCGCGGTCGGCGAGGGAGCGCTGCTCGGCGGGTACCGGTTCGCCGGCTACAAGACCCGCCCGCAGCCGACCCGGCGCGAGCCGGTGGCCGAGGTGCTGGTCGCCGTCCCGGACGCCGCGGACGCCGGAGCGCAGGCCGAGGTGACCCGGGCCCGGACGGTGGCCGCCGCGGTCCGACAGACCCGCGACTGGGTCAACGTGGCGCCGAACGAGCTGCGCCCGCCGGTCTTCGCCGACGCGGTCGCCGAGGCCGGCCGGGCGGCGGGCCTGGAGGTCGAGGTGCTCGACGAGGTCGCCCTGCGCGAGGGCGGCTACGGCGGCATCATCGCGGTCGGTCAGGGCTCGGACGCCCCGCCGCGCCTGGTCAAGCTGACCTGGACGCCGGAGGGCGGCGGCACCGGCAAGCGGGTGGCGCTGGTCGGCAAGGGCATCACCTTCGACACCGGCGGCATCTCGATCAAGCCGGCGCAGGGCATGTGGGAGATGAAGTCCGACATGGCCGGGGCGGCGGCGGTGGCCGCCACCATGCTGGCCGTCGCGGAGCTGAAGCCGGCGGTGACGGTGACCGCGTACGTGCCGATGGCGGAGAACATGCCGTCCGGGACGTCGTACCGGCCGGGTGACGTGATCACCATGTTCAACGGCAAGCGGGTCGAGGTGCTCAACACCGACGCCGAGGGCCGGATGATCCTCGGTGACGCGATGGCCCGGGCCTGCGCGGACGGCTGCGACTACCTCTTCGAGACCTCCACCCTCACCGGCGGGCAGGTGGTCGCGCTGGGCAAGCGGATCTCCGGTCTGATGGGCACCGCCGAGCTGTGCGAGCGGGTCCGCGACGCCGGTGACGCGGTCGGCGAGCCGGCCTGGCCGATGCCGCTGCCGGACGACGTGCGCAAGGGCATGGACTCGGACGTGGCCGACATCTCGCAGGTCAACGCCGGCATGGACCGGGCCGGTCACATGCTCCAGGGCGGTGTGTTCCTGCGCGAGTTCGTCACCGACGACGTCGCCTGGGCGCACATCGACATCGCCGGTCCGTCGTACCACGCGGGCGAGGCGACCGGTTACTGGACCAAGGGCGGCACCGGGGTTCCGGTCCGTACCCTGCTGCACCTGATCGACGACGTCACCGCGAACGGCTGATCGGCGGGTAAGGCTTCGTGCAAGGAAGGGTCCCCTGCTAACGCCTGGTGCATAGCAAGGGACCCTTCCTAACATCCGAGCTGAGCCGCACGGACACGGCGCGGTGGGACGGGTCAGTACTGCTCGGGACGGCGCTTGCGACGCTCGTTGTAGTCGCGCATCCGCTGCGGGTAGCCCATCAGGGCGATGTCGTAGACGGGGATGCTGACCCGGTACGCGAAGCGGCGCGCCCCGTCCGGCCCGTCGATGCGACGCCGGGTCCATTCGCCGTCGTCGGCGATCAGGATGACGGTGGTCTCGGTCACCGTGGTGCGGGGTTCGATGAACGCCTCGACACCCTTGCGGGTCCGGACAAAGTTCTCCAAGTGCTCCAGATCGGCGCGATTGGCCGTACGGTCGGAGTCAACCGCGCGTGCCTGCTTGCGTCGCCGGAACAGTCCCACCGAGCCGTCTCCCCACGCGTCCGTCGTCGAAGGCAGTGCCAAGGGTACGTGGCGGCAACGTGTCGTTGGGCACCTCGGTACGCGGCTTCCGCACGGTGGTGACAAGATGGCCGAGGTGGGGTGTGTCCCTGTTACCCCGCCGTGACCCCCGATGCAGCGACGCGACCTGGGAGTTGGACGTGAGCGAGCCGAACGACGCAACCTTCGACATCGTCATCCTCGGAGGTGGCAGTGGCGGCTACGCGACCGCCCTGCGCGCCGCCCAGCTGGGCCTGAACGTCGCGCTGGTCGAGAAGGGCAAGCTGGGCGGGACCTGCCTGCACAACGGCTGCATCCCGACCAAGGCGCTGCTGCACGCGGCCGAGATCGCCGACCAGACCCGCGAGTCGGAGCAGTTCGGCATCAAGGCCGAGCTGGTCGGCGTCGACATGGCCGGGGTGAACGCGTACAAGGACGGTGTGATCTCCCGCCTCTACAAGGGCCTGCAGGGCCTGGTCGGCGGCACCAAGAACATCACCTTCGTGGCCGGGGCGGGCAAGCTGGTCGCCCCGAACGCGGTCGAGGTGGACGGCAAGCGGTACACCGGCCGCAACATCGTGCTGGCCTCCGGCTCGTACGCCAAGAGCCTGCCGGGCCTGGAGGTCGACGGCGAGCGGGTCATCACCAGCGACCACGCCCTGACCCTGGACCGGGTCCCGAGTTCGGCGATCGTGCTCGGCGGCGGTGTGATCGGCGTCGAGTTCGCCAGCGTCTGGAAGTCCTTCGGGGTGGACGTGACCATCGTCGAGGCGCTGCCCCGCCTGGTCGCCGCCGAGGACGAGGAGTCGTCGAAGGCGCTGGAGCGGGCGTTCCGCAAGCGGAAGATCAACTTCAAGGTCGGCAAGCCGTTCGAGAAGGTCGAGAAGACCGACAACGGCGTCAAGCTCACCATCGCCGGTGGCGACACGGTCGAGGCCGAACTGCTGCTGGTCGCCGTCGGTCGGGGCCCGAACACCGCCGACCTCGGCTACGAGGAGCAGGGCGTCAAGACCGACCGTGGGTACGTGCTGACCGACGAGCGGCTGCGCACGAGCGTGCCGAACGTGTACGCGGTCGGCGACATCGTGCCCGGCCTCCAGCTCGCCCACCGTGGCTTCCAGCAGGGCATCTTCGTCGCCGAGGAGATCGCCGGCCAGAACCCGGCGGTGATCGACGAGGCGGGCATCCCCCGGGTCACCTACTCCGAGCCGGAGCTGGCGTCGGTCGGCCTCACCGAGGCCAAGGCCAAGGAGCAGTACGGCGCCGACAAGATCAAGACGTACAACTACAACCTCGGCGGCAACGGCAAGAGCCAGATCCTCAAGACGGCCGGCTTCGTGAAGCTCGTCCGGGTCGACGACGGCCCGGTGGTCGGCGTGCACATGGTCGGCGCCCGGGTCGGTGAGCTGGTCGGCGAGGCGCAGCTGATCTACAACTGGGAGGCGTACCCGGGCGAGGTCGCGCAGCTCGTGCACGCCCACCCGACGCAGAACGAAGCCCTGGGCGAGGCGCACCTGGCCCTCGCCGGCAAGCCGCTGCACGCGCACGCCTGACCACGACAACCCGCGGCGTCCGGCGACGGGCGATGATCCCCCCACCAGGGAAATGAAGGAGTCTGGAGAACATGCCGGTATCGGTCACCATGCCCCGGCTCGGCGAGAGCGTCACCGAGGGCACCGTCACGCGCTGGCTCAAGCAGGAGGGTGAGACCGTCGAGGTCGACGAGCCCCTGCTCGAGGTTTCCACCGACAAGGTCGACACCGAGATCCCGTCGCCCGCGGCCGGCGTGCTGACCCGGATCGTGGTGGGCGAGGACGAGACGGCCGAGGTCGGCAGCGAGCTGGCGGTGATCTCCGGCGAGGGCGAGTCGGCCGGCGGCGAGGCCGCCCCGCAGCAGCAGGAGGCCCCCGCCGAGCAGGCCGCCGAGGCGGCCGAGGAGCCGCAGGCCGAGGCGGAGCAGTCGGCCGTCGAGGAGCCGGCCGAGCAGCCGGCCCAGGCCTCCGCGCCGTCGGGCGAGGGCACCCCGGTGCAGATGCCGGCCTTGGGCGAGAGCGTCACCGAGGGTACGGTCACCCGCTGGCTCAAGCAGGTCGGCGACAGCGTCGAGGTGGACGAGCCGCTGCTGGAGGTCTCCACCGACAAGGTCGACACCGAGATCCCCTCTCCGGTCGCCGGCACCGTCCTGGAGATCAAGGTCCCCGAGGACGAGACCGCCGAGGTCGGCGCCACGCTGGCCGTCGTCGGTGCGGCCGGTGCCGCCCCGGCCGAGGCCAAGCCGGAGCCGAAGCCCGAGCCCAAGCCCGAGCCCAAGGCGGAGCCGAAGGCCGAGGCCAAGCCCGAGCCGAAGCCGGAGGTCTCCGAGCCGACGCCGGGTGCCTCGTACAACGAGCCCGCCCCGGAGGCCGAGCAGGCCAAGGAGCCGGCAAAGGCCGAGCAGGCCGCCCAGCCGGCCGCTCCCGCTCCGCAGCGCGCAGCGGCCCCGTCGAACGGCGGCGAGCAGGCAGCCGGGTACGTGACGCCGCTGGTCCGCAAGCTGGCCGGTGAGCACGGCGTCGACCTCGCCTCGCTGAACGGCACCGGTGTCGGCGGGCGGATCCGCAAGCAGGACGTGCTGGACGCGGCCGAGAAGGCCAAGGCCGCCCAGGCCGCGCCCGCCGCGGCACAGCCGGCCGCCGCCACGGCCCCGGCCAAGCCGGCCGCCAAGCCGCAGCCGAGCGCCAAGCGCGGCACCACCGAGAAGCTGCCCCGGATCCGTTCGGCGATCGCCAAGCGGATGCAGCAGTCGCTGCACGAGATGGCGCAGCTCACCACCGTGATCGAGGTGGACGTCACCAAGATCGCCAAGCTGCGGGCGCAGGCCAAGGACTCGTTCCTGGCCCGGCACGGCGTCAAGCTGTCGTTCCTGCCGTTCTTCGCCCTCGCCGCGATCGAGGCGCTCCAGACGTACCCGATCGTCAACGCCCGGATGGACCTCGACGGCGGGACGATCACGTACCCGGACGCCGAGAACCTCGGCATCGCCGTGGACACCGAGCGCGGCCTGCTGGTGCCGGTCATCCACAACGCCGGTGACCTCAACCTGGGCGGCATCGCCAAGCGGGTGGCCGACCTGGCCGAGCGCACCCGGACCAACAAGATCAGCCCGGACGAGATCGCCGGTGCGACGTTCACGCTGACCAACACCGGCAGCCGGGGCGCGCTGTTCGACACCCCGATCGTGCCGTCGCCGCAGTCGGCGATGCTCGGCACGGGTGCCGTGGTCAAGCGCCCGGTCGTGGTCAACGACGCGGAGCTGGGCGAGGTCGTCGCGGTCCGGTCGATGATCTACCTGGCCCTCTCCTACGACCACCGACTGATCGACGGTGCCGACGCGGCCCGCTTCCTGGTCGCGGTCAAGGAGCGGCTGGAGGCCGGCAACTTCGAGGCCGAGCTGGGCCTGTAACCACCGTCAGCAGCACGAGAGGGCGCCCCGGTCGTCGACCGGGGCGCCCTCGCTCGTCGGGCCTACGGGTCTCAGCCCGCCAGGGTCTGCTCGCTGACCCGCCAGAGCCGCTGGGCGGCCTCCGGGTCGACGGCGTACGCGGCGACGCCGGTGCGGGTACCGGGCTCGTGCGGCCCGGCCTGCTGGCAGTCCTCGAAGTAGCGCCCGCCGACACCGTCGAGCAGCGGCGAGGTGGCCACCAGCACCGACGTGGCGGCGCCCTGCTCGGGCGTCTTCCAGGGGGCGGCCGGGCCGCTGGAGGCGCGCAGCCGGGCCAGCTCCTCCTCGTCCACGTACCGCTGGAGGTTGGTGCGGATCCCGCCGGGGTGCAGCGCGTTGGCCAGGATGCCGTCGTCGGCCCAGCGGCGGCTGGCCTCCACGGCGAAGAGCACGTTCGCGGTCTTGGACTGCCCGTACGCGGTCCACGGCTCGTACTCGCGCCGCGCGAAGTGGATGTCGTCGAAGTCGACGGGTGAGCGCAGGTGCGCCGCCGAGCTGACCGAGACGACCCGGGCGCCGCCGGCTGCGGCCAGGGCCGGGCGCAGCCCGGTGGCCAGCGCGAAGTGGCCGAGGTGGTTGGTGGCGAACTGCATCTCCCAGCCCTGCGGCGTCCGCATCTCGGGCGAGGCCATCATGCCGGCGTTGTTGACCAGGATGTGCAGGGGGCCGTCCCAGTTCGCCACGAAAGCGGCGACCGAGGCCGGGTCGACCAGGTCGAGGGCGGCCACCGCGATCCGGTCGTTGCCGGTGGTACGGGTGATCTCCTCGGCCGCACGATGGCCCTGGTCGGCTCGGCGTACGGCCAGCGTGACGTCGGCTCCGGCGGCGGCGAGCGCGCGGGCGGTCTCGACCCCGATGCCCGATCCTCCGCCGGTGACGACGGTCCGGCGACCGGTGAGGTCGATGCCCGCGACGACCTCCAGCGCGGTGGACTCCGCGGTGAACGGGGTGCTGACAGGCGTGCCGATGGTCATGATCCATCCTTGTCGGAGAGGCGCGGCGGGTGTGGACCGCCGCTACGATGAGAAGCGGAGGCTCCTCCGTTACCACCACACTAACCGGAGGGTCCTCCGTTTGCCACCCGGGTCGAGGCCCAGTTCAGGAGGAGACGTGCCGCAGACAGGTCCCCGACCGCTCCGCGCCGACGCCCAGCGCAACCGCGAGCGGCTGCTGGACGCGGCCGTCCGGGCGTTTTCCCAGGCAGGCCCGGAGGTAACCCTCGACTCGATCGCCAAGGACGCCGGGGTCGGCATCGGCACCCTCTATCGCCACTTCCCCACCCGGGAGTCGCTCGTCGAGGCGGCCTACCGCAACGAGCTGGCGAAACTCTGCGACGCGGCGGCCGAACTCCGCGACCGGCTACCACCGACCGAGGCGATCCGGGAGTGGATGGACCGGTTCATCGACTACCTGACCACCAAACGGGAGATGGCCGACGCGCTCCGGCTGGTGATCGCCTCCGGCGCCAACCCGTACGCCCAGAGCCGCGACCGCCTCGTCGGCGCGATCGGCCTGCTGCTGGAGGCCGGCGCGGCGGCGGGCACCGTACGCACCGACGTCGACCCCACCGACGTACTGGTCGGACTCAGCGGCGTCAGTCTCGCCTCCGGCGGCCGAGACCAGCGTGACCAGGCACGACGGCTGCTGGACCTGCTGATGGACGGATTGCGTTACCGCCCGGCGGGCTGATCCGAAACGCGCCCCTCGCGACCTGCGCCACTGCGAAACTCAGGCCGTGGACGACAGGCGCCGGCGGCAACGGCTGGGACCGGCGGTCGGGATCGCACCGGGCGCCCGGGTCGACAAGTTCGAGATCTTCTTTGACCTGGTCTTCGTCTTCTCCTTCTTCAACATCGCCCGGGCCACCGCCGCCAACATCAGCGACCGGCAACTGCTGCACGCCCTGCTGGTCCTCGCCGTGCTCTGGTGGTGCTGGGTGGTGCACACGGTGGTGGCCACCCGGGTACGCATCGGCGAGGGCTTCGTACCCGTCCTGATGATCGCCGGGATGGCCGCGCTGTTCTGCTTCGCGCTCGCGCTGCCCCAGGCGTTCATGGATTCCGGCGACACCGAGGCCGGGCCGATCGTGGTGGCGGTCAGCTACGTGGTCATCCGGGCCGTGCACCTGGCGCTGTTCCTGCACGCCGTCCGCGACGACCCGGTGGAACGCCGCCAGCTGCTCCGGTACGCCCCCGAACTGACCCTGAGCACCGCCCTGCTGCTCGTCGCCGCCCTGCTGCCCGGCCACCTACCCGAGGACAACATGGCGGCGCTGGTCCGGGACGGCCTGTGGATCAGCGTCGTGCTGCTCCAGTACGGCACCGGACTGCTGGCCCGGACCTGGGGTTGGGGGGTCACCTCGGCCGAGCACTGGACCGAACGGTACGACCTGATCCTGATCATCGCGCTCGGCGAGTCGGTGATCTCCATCGGCCTGGGCAGCAACCTGCTCGGCCAGCCGCCCACCCTGCCGGGGGTGACCGCCGCCGTGCTCGGGATCGTCTTCAGCGCCGCCATGTGGTGGATCCACTACGACGTGATCGGCCCGGCCGCGCGGATCGCGCTGCACGCCAGCGAGGGCCGTCCCCGGGTGCTGATGGCCCGGGACGCGTACGCCTACCTCTACCTGCCGATGATCGTCGGCATCCTGCTGTTCGCCCTCGGCGCCGAGAGCATCGTGCACGACATCGCCGAGCCCGGCGTCCCGATCAGCCAGTCGGCGCAGGGGCCGGACGTACCGCTGCTCTTCTCCGGGGTGCTCATCTATCTGGCCGGGAACATGCTGTTCCAGTGGCGCACCCTGCGCACGCTGTCCTGGCTGCGGCTGGGCACCGTAGTCCTGCTCGCGCTCGCCATCCCGATCACGATGCCGCTGCCCGGACTGCTCGCGCTCGGCGTGCTCGCCGTGATCCTGGTCGGCATGATCGTCGTCGAGGTGGTGGTGATGTCCGAGGGCCGGCACGCGTTGCGCGCGGCGGTCTTCGAGGAGCGCACCGCCCACGAGGCGGCCGAGGCCGCCTACCGCGCCCGCTGGCACGACAACCCGCCCGACCCACACCCGTGACATGCGTAGCACCCTGTAGCACTCCGCCTGCCGCTCTACACGACCAACCCGAACGACTTCGCCGGTCTGACGGAACTGGTCGACGTCCGGCACGTGCGCCGCCCCTGACTTCGTCGTTCGACAGACCCGCGAGGGTCAGCCGAGACATCGGCGTGACCGACTCGACCCAGCCGGACGGCTGCGCGTACCCGAAGATGTCTGTATGCGGATCCTGATGGCCGGCGCGTCCGGCTTCCTCGGCACCCGACTGGTCGACCTGCTCGTGGCCGACGGGCACCAGGTCACCCGGCTGGTCCGGCGACCACCGCGCCGGCCGGACGAGCGGCAGTGGACCCCGTCGGCGGCGCAGCTCGACCCGGCGCTGGTCGCGGAGGCGGACGCGGTGGTCAACCTGGCCGGCGCCGGGGTGGGCGACCGCCGCTGGAACGACCAGTACAAGCAGCTCATCCGCTCCAGCCGGGTGGACACCACCAGCACCCTGGCCATCACCATCGCCGGCCTGCCCGAGGCCGACCGGCCCAAGGTGCTGCTGAACGGCTCGGCGATCGGCTGGTACGGCAACACCGGGGACCGCGTGGTCGAGGAGGACGCGCCGGCCGGTGAGGGCTTCCTGGCCGACGTGGCCCGGGTCTGGGAGGCGGCCACGCGCCCGGCCGAGGACGCCGGGGTACGGGTGGTGCGGCTGCGCACCGGGTTGCCACTGCACCGCGACGGTGGACTGCTCAAGCCGCAACTGCTGCCGTTCAAACTGGGCATCGCCGGTCGACTCGGCAGCGGACGCCAGTGGATCCCGTGGATCTCGATGACCGACTGGCTGCACGCGGTCACGTTCCTGCTGGCCCACGGCGACCTGAGCGGCCCGGTGAACGTGGTCGGCCCGGCACCGGTCACCAACGCCGAGTTCACCCGGGAACTGGCCCGCCAGTTGCGCCGTCCGGCGATCGTTCCGATCCCGGCGTTGGCCCTGAAGGCGGTCCTCGGCGGCTTCGCCCAGGAGGCGCTGACCAGTACGCGGGTCCTGCCCGGCGTATTCAACCGGGCCGCCTTCACCTTCCGTCACCCGGACCTGCCCACCGCCCTGCACGCCGCCCTGCACGACTGATCTCGCTCCCCCGCCGCCACCCCGTCCGGCCGTCGTGCCTTGCTGAGGTGTTAGGAAGGGTCCCTTTACATGCACCAGGCGTTAGCAGGGGACCCTTCCTTACAAAGGTTGGTAACGTCCGCTAGGTGCCCAGCTCCCCGTCCTCGGCGTCCCTGACCACCTCGCCGCCGCGCGTCACCCGTGACCGCCGCGCCGACCTGATCGTGGCGTTGATCGCGCTGGCGCTCGCCGTCTGGGTGACCAGCGGGCTGTGGCGGGACCCGAACGGCCGCGCGATCACGGTCAACTCCAGCGACCAGGCGCTGTTCGAGTGGCTGCTGGCCTTCGGCGGGCACACGGTCAGCCACGGGGAGAACCCGTTCTTCACGTACCTGATCAACGTCCCGGACGGCGTCAACCTCGCGGTCAACACCTCGATCACCGTGTACGCGGTGGTCTTCGCCCCGCTGACGTACCTGATCGGGCCGCCGGCCACCTTCCTGGTGATCCTCACGCTGAACCTGGCCGCCACCGCCGTCGCCTGGTACTGGCTGCTCTCCCGGCACCTCGTCGGCAGCCGCCTCGCCGCCGCCGTCGGCGGACTGTTCATCGGCTTCTCCCCCGGCATGGTCTCGCACGCCAACGCCCATTTGAACTGGACCGCCGGCTGGCTGGTGCCGCTGCTGGTGTGGCGGCTGTTCGTGCTGCGTCGGTCGGCGCACCCGCTGCGGGACGGCGCGATCCTCGGCGTACTCGTCGCGATCGCCTTCTCCATCGCCGCCGAGGGGCTGTTCTTCACCGCGCTGGGGCTCGGCCTCTTCGTCGCGGTCTGGGCACTGCACCCGGCCAACCGGGTCGAGGCCCGATCCGTACTGCCGTCGTTCCTCCGTGGTCTCGTGGTGACCACCGTGGTCGCCGGGGTGCTGCTGGCGTACCCGCTCTGGCTGCACTTCGCCGGACCGCAACGCTTCCACGGCACCGGATTCGACTCGGTGATCCACTCCGAGGACATCGCCGCGTACGCCGCCTACCCGCGCCGCTCGCTGGCCGGCGAGGCCGGACTGGGCACCTCGCTGGCGCCGAACCCGACCGAGGAGAACTCCTTCTTCGGGCTGCCCCTGCTGCTGCTCACGGTCGCCTGCTTCGTCCTGCTGTGGCGGTCGGCCACGCCACGACGCCGGGCCACGCTGTGGGGGCTGGGCGTACTCGCGGTGGTCTTCACCGCCCTCTCCTTCGGGCCGGTGGCGAAGGTCAACGGCCACCGCACCGACCTGCCCATGCCGTTCGACCTGCTCGGGCAGCTCCCGGTGGTGAACGCGGCGCTGCCCGCGCGGCTCGCGCTGGTGGTGACGCCGGTGATCGGGCTGCTGCTGGCGTTCGCCGTGGACCGGCTCCGCCACCATCGGCCGGGTCGGGCGGCGGCGGTGGCCTGGACGGCCGCCTTCGCGGTCGCGCTGGTGCCGCTGGTCCCGACGCCGCTGCTCACCATCGAACGGGAGCCGATCCCCCGCTTCATCACCTCCGGCGCGTGGCGCGACTACGTCTCCCCGGGCGGGGTGCTGACCCCGGCGCCGCTGGCCCTCGACGTCTATCCGGACGGCCAGCGCTGGCAGGCGTACGCGCTGGCGAACCGGCAGGGCGAGTTCGCCATCCCGTCCGGCTTCTTCCTCGGCCCCGGCGGGCCCGACGGCCGCGGCCGGATCGGGCCGGTGCCGCGTCCGTTCGGCGCGCTGCTCGACCAGGCCGCGCGCAGCGGCCTGCCGCCGATCGTGACCGAGGGCACCCGCGAGGAGGTACGCGCCGACCTGGAGCACTGGCGGATCGAGACGGTGGTGCTCCCCGACGAGGTGCACGGCGCCAAGTGGCCGGTCGACGAGGAGGCGCTACGCCGGACGTTGACCCTGCTCTTCGGCGAGCCGGAACGGGTCGAGGACGTCTGGCTGTGGCGGGTCGGGCAGCGGTGAGCCGCCCGGCCCGTGAGCCGGCTCACCGGAGGTGACCAGCGAGTACGGGTCTAGGCTGGTGAGCGTGACCGCGACGACCTCCGGCCTGACGGCCGTACGTGCCGGCGTCCTCGACTACACCGCCGCCTGGGACGAGCAGCGCCGCCTGCACGAGACCGTGGTCTCCGGGGAGCAGGGCGACACGGTGCTGTTGCTGGAGCACCCCAGCGTCTATACCGCCGGCAAGCGCACCGAGCCGTGGGACCGGCCGATGGATGGCACCCCGGTGGTGGACGTGGATCGCGGCGGCAAGATCACGTGGCACGGTCCGGGGCAACTGGTCGGCTACCCGATCCTGCGCCTGCCCGACCCGGTCGACGTGGTCGCGTACGTCCGGCGGGTCGAGCAGTTGCTGATCGACGTGTGCGCCGAGTTCGGCCTGACCGCCACCCGGGTCGACGGACGCAGCGGCGTCTGGGTGCCGGCCGACGAGCGGGGGCCGGACCGCAAGGTGGCCGCCATCGGCATCCGGGTCGCCCGGGGCGTCACCCTGCACGGCTTCTCGATCAACTGCGACTGTGACCTGACCTACTTCGACCGGATCGTGCCGTGCGGCATCCGGGACGCCGGAGTCACCTCGCTCTCAGCCGAGCTGGGCCGCCCGGTCACCGTGGCCGAGGTGCTCCCCGTCGTCGAGCGCCACCTGCCGACCATCGTCACCACCTGATCCCGAGAGCAGCCGCACACCGGCGACCTCCCCGCACCCCCTCTTGAGCGAGTGCTTAAATTCGGCTACCTTTAAGCAGTCGCTCAAAACGGGGGTAGGCATGCGATCCATCTATGTCGAGACGCTCATCGACGCACCGATGGAGCAGGTCTGGTGGGCGACCCAGGAGCCCGGGGAGCACCGTCGGTGGGATCTGCGGTTCAGCCGGATCGACCCGGTGCCGGGCAGCCGGCCCACCCGATTCCGGTACGCCACCACCGTGCTCCCCGGGCTCACCGTGCGCGGCTGGGGCGTCCACGCCGGGGAGCGCCAGCGGCCCGACGGCACCCGCACCTCGGCGCTGCGGTTCGGCTCCGACGATCCGCGGTCACTCGTCGCCGCCGGCTCCGGCCACTGGCGATACCTGCCCGGGCCGCACGGCGTCCGGTTCCTGACCGGCTACTCGTACACCCCTCGCTGGGGTCTCCCGGGTCGGCTCGCCGACCTCGCCTTCCGGCCGCTGTTCGGCTGGGCCACCGCGTGGTCGTTCGACCGGCTGCGGCTCTGGCTGACGGCGGGCGTACCACCGGAACGCGCCCGGGCCAACGCGATGCGCGACGTCGCCCTCCGGATGCTCGCGGTGGTCGCGGTCACCGTGGCGGCCGGGGCCGCAGGCCGGACACCGGCCGCGCTGGCGTTGGTCGTCGCCGCAGCGGTCGCCTGCCTGGTGCCCCCACATCCGCACACCCCGGCGGCCCGACGCTGCCGGCGCCGCCCGCCGGACCGCCTCGCCGCCCGGCCACCCCGTCTCCTGGAGCGCCTGTGACCTCCGTCTTCGAGCACGCCCTCGGTGCCGACTTCGACCGCCTGCACCCGCGCCTGCGCCGCCGCTTCGCGGTCGACGGCGACACCGACCTCGGCTGCGTCGGCACCGGGACGATGGACCGGGTCTGGCGCGGCGGCGCCTTCACGTGGCCGTTCCTGCGCCTCGGCGCCCTGCGGCACATCCTGTTCCCGGAGACCGGCCGGCAGATCCCGTTCACCATCGAGAACTACGCCTACACCGACACGTACGGCCGCCCCACGCTGACCTTCGTCCGCACCTTCCAGGTCACCCCGCACCGGCGGCGACGCTTCGACGCCACCATGGTGTGGAGCGCCCGTCGCGGGATCCTGGTCGACTATCTGGGTACGCACCAGCACCTCGCGGTCGACCTGCACCCGTCCGTCGACGCCGCCGGTGGGCTGACCATCCGCAGCGGGGTCCAACGGTTCCCGAACGGGCTGCCCTGCCCCGCCGCGCTGACCGGCGAGGCACGCGTACGCGAGTGGTACGACGACCGGGCCGACCGGTTCCGCATCGAGGTCAGGGTCACCAACCGCCGGTTCGGCCCGCTCTTCGGCTACGAGGGCAGCTTCACCGTCGACCACGTCCCGTCGCACCGGACACCGGTGCCCGCCGCCGTACGGCCGCTGCGCGAGAATCCCCGGGAGTAGACGAGAGGACATCATGGCCACCCGGGACAAACTGATCGACGGTGCCATCGCCGCGATCCGTGAGCACGGCATCGCCGGCGTGTCGGCGCGTACGATCGCGGCCACGGCCGGAGTCAACCAGGCCCTGGTCTTCTATCACTTCGGCAGCGTGGACGACCTGCTGGCCGAGGCGTGCCGGAGCGTCACCGCCGCCCGGGTGGCCGTGTACCGGGCCCGCCTCGCCGACGTGTCGTCCCTGCGCGAACTGCTCGACGTCGGGCGTACCCTGCACCGCCAAGAACAGGCCGAGGGCAACCTGGCGGTGCTGGCCCAACTGCTGGCCGGCGCACAGAACGACCCCACGCTCGCCGAATCCACCGCAGCGGCCCTGCGGATCTGGACGGTGGAGATCGAGTCGGTGCTGCACCGGCTGCTCGACGGCTCGCCGATCGCCCCGGTCGTCGACCCCGCCGGGCTGGCCCGGGCAGTCAGCGCCGCCTTCATCGGCCTGGAACTCTATGACGGCGTCGACCCGGAGGGTGCCAGCGCCGCCTTCGACGCCCTGGAACGGCTCGCCGTACTGGTCGAAGTGATCGACGACCTCGGCCCCCTCGCCCGCCGAGCCGCCCGCGCCAAACTCCGCCACCTCACCTGAGCAACCCGCCGCTCGCCCGCCCGCCGTCCGTCCACCCCGGCGTCCCCCACCGCCCGGCTTACCACCCACCGCCCGTCCGCCACCCGCCACCCGTCCGCCACCCCGCCGGTTGCTCGCCGCCTTGCCCGTCCCCCGGCCGGGCCGCAGCCCCTCCCCCGCGATCATGGAGTTGTGGTCGTGACGAAACGGAAATACATCCGCGATTCCGCTGCCACAACTCCATGATCGACGCGGGCGAGCGGGCGAGCGGGCGAGCGGGCGAGCGGGCGAGCGGGCGAGCGGGCGAGCGGGCGACGGACGGCGGGCGACGGACGGCGGGCGACGGACGGGGTCAGGGATTCAGGCGGTGGAGGTCGCGGGGGAAGGCGGTGACCTCGCGGACGTTGGCGGCTCCGGTCAGCCGGGCGACGAAGCGTTCCAGACCGATGGCGAAGCCACCGTGCGGCGGCATGCCGTGCCGGAAGGCGTCGACGTATCCGGCGTACGGCTCGACCGGCTCGCCCCGGTCGGCGAGTGCGGCCAGGTAGTCGGCGTGCCGGTGCAGCCGCTGCCCGCCGGTCACCAGTTCCAGGCCACGGAAGAGCAGGTCGAAGCCGTTCGAGTAGTCCGGCCGGTCCGGGTCGGGGTGGGTGTAGAAGGGCCGCTTCGCCATCGGGTACCCGGTGACGAAGACGAAGTCCGACCCGTGCTCCCGGCGTGCCCACTCGCCCAGCGCCCGTTCGTGCGCGGGCGCCAGGTCCGGTTCGTCGGCGGGCGCCCCGGCGATCCGCAGCGCCTCGGTGAAGTGCACGTCCGGGATCTGCGTCGGCACGTCCGGCGGTCGTACGCCGAGGGTGGCCAGCGCGGCTCCGGCCCGGTCGTCGACCGTCGCCATCATGCCGGCCAGGGTGTCCCGCAGCACCGCCATCACGTCCCGGTGGTCGGTGACGAAGCCCAGTTCGGCGTCGAGGGAGGTGTACTGCGCCAGGTGCCGTACGGTGTCGTGCGGCTCGGCGCGGAACACCGGCCCGACCTCGTAGACCCGTTCGAAGACACCGACCATGAGCTGCTTGTAGAACTGCGGCGACTGGGCCAGGTACGCCGGCCGGCCGAACCAGTCGAGCGCGAAGACGTTCGCCCCGCTCTCAGTGGAGGAGCCGACGACCTTCGGGGTGTGGATCTCGACGAACCGCTGGGCGTCCAGCGTGGCCCGGAAACCGGCCACCGCCGCCGCCGAGACGCGCAGCGCGGCCGAACGGCTCGGGTGGCGCAGCGCGACGGGTGCGTGGTCGAGCTGGGTGGGCAGGCTGGCGGTGAGCGTCGGCCGGTACAGGTCGAAGGGCGGCGGCACGGCGGGCGGCCCGAGCGGGCGTACCACCGGGTCGGTCAGCTCGACCCCGGCGGGCGCGGTGGCGTTGGCGACCACCGTGCCCTCGACGGAGACGACGCTCTCTTCGGGCAGCGCCTCGATCTCGGCGCGGACCGCCGGGTCGGTGACCACCACCTGGGTGAGACCGGCGGCGTCCCGGACGATCAGGAAGGCCACCGACTTGAGCAGTCGGCGGCGGTGGACCCAGCCGGCGATCCGGACGGTACGGCCGGTGTGCGGGGTGAGTCGGTCGGACAGGATGCGTTGCACGGTTACCTCCTCGTCGATCGCAACGCGATCCCCGGGAGGTGTGGGCGAGCGGGAACCTCGCGGTGCCACCACACCTTCGCCCCCGTCGAGACGGGAGCCTCATTCGTCGCCTTTTCACCGGGGCCAGCCGGGCGGGCTCTACTGAACGCGGATGTTAGGCGGGGTCCCCTGCTCTACCGCAGGCGTTAACAGGGTGCCCTTCCTTACACATCGCACGCCGTTCTTCCCGCAGCTCGGGAGGGTCTTCACGGCCCGACGCCAGACCGCCTCGCAGCAACCGGCGGCTCTCTTCAACTGGCGGATCGGGGCGCTACTCGGCTCCGTCGTCGCTCTCGAACGGCAACGCTAGCACTCGACGAGGCCTTCCTGTGACGCGTAATTTCCGCCCTCGGTGTCCGGCGTCACAGGATTTCCCAGGTGACGGCGGTCGCCCGCAGTTCATCGACGGCCACCATCCGGCGTAGGCTCGTTTTGTGACGATCGAGCACTCCGCGCAGACGACCGGCCAGGCCGCGCGTACCGCGACGCCCGCCCCCGAGGGGCGGCGACTGCTGCGTATCGAGGCCCGCAACGCCGAGACGCCGATCGAGCGCAAACCCCCGTGGATCAAGGTCAAGGCCAAGATGGGCCCGGAGTACACCCAGTTGCGCGGGCTGGTCTCGCGCGAGGGGCTGCACACCGTGTGCCAGGAGGCCGGGTGCCCCAACATCTACGAATGTTGGGAGGACCGGGAGGCCACCTTCCTCATCGGCGGCGACCAGTGCACCCGCCGCTGTGACTTCTGCCAGATCGACACCGGCAAGCCGGCCGAGTTCGACGCCGACGAGCCGCGCCGGGTCGCCGAGTCGGTGGTCTCGATGGGTCTGCGGTACGCGACCATCACCGGCGTCGCCCGTGACGACCTGCCCGACGGCGGCGCCTGGCTGTACGCGGAGACCGTCCGGCAGATCCACGCCCTGCAACCGGGCTGCGGCGTCGAGCTGTTGATCCCCGACTTCAACGCGGTACCCGAGCAGCTCGCCGAGGTGTTCGGTGCTCGGCCCGAGGTGCTGGCGCACAACGTCGAGACGGTGCCACGGATCTTCAAGCGGATCCGGCCGGCGTTCCGCTACGAGCGCTCGCTGGACGTCATCAGCCAGGCTCGCGCCGCCGGCCTGGTCACCAAGAGCAACCTGATCCTGGGGATGGGCGAGGAGCGCGCCGAGGTCTCCCAGGCGCTGCGCGACCTGCACTCCGCCGGCTGTGAGCTGATCACCATCACGCAGTACCTTCGCCCCTCCCCCCGACACCACCCGGTGGAGCGCTGGGTCAAGCCGGAGGAGTTCGTCGAGCTGCGCGAGGAGGCCGAGGAGATCGGCTTCGCCGGGGTGATGAGCGGGCCGCTGGTGCGCTCGTCCTACCGCGCCGGCCGCCTCTACCAGCAGGCCCTGGCCGCCCGGGAAAGCGTCGCCGTCGCGAGCTGAGCCGGCGGCCGACCTCAGCCGGGTCGCCGGCTGAGCCTCCGGCCGGTCCCAGGGAGTCGCCGGTTGGGCCTGCGGCCGGTCCCAGGAAGTCGCCGGCTTGCCGGCGGGCGACCGCACGGACCGAGGTCAGGACGGGTCGGCGAGCAGCGTTCGACGGGCAGGACCGGACGGGGATCAACCGCACGGCGGGCGACCACTAGACTTGCCCGCATGGCAAAGCCCCAGGAGAAGGTCTCGTTCGGCCAGCGGCTGAAGCAGATCGGGTTGGTGTTCCGGTTCACCGCCAAGCAGGACAAGTGGTTCGCGCCACTGGCGGCCGGCGCGGTGCTGATCCCGCTCGCGCTGACCGTGGTCGCGGTCATGATCTGGGGCTGGCTCTGGTTGCCGCTGGGCATCCTCTTCGCCCTGCTCGCCCTGCTGATCGTGCTCAACCTGCGGTCGAACCGGGCGATGATGAACGCCGCCGAGGGGCAGCCGGGGGCCGCCGCGCAGATCATGGAGAACATGCGGGGCGACTGGCGGGTCTCCCCCGCGGTCAGCTCGACCACCCAGATGGACATGGTCCACCTGGTGATCGGCAAGCCGGGTGTGATCCTGCTGGCCGAGGGCAACCCGCAGCGGGTACGCGGGCTACTCGGCCAGGAGAAGCGCCGGCTCGCCAAGGTGATCGGCAACGCACCGCTCTACGACTACGTCATCGGCCAGGACGAGGGCGAGCTACCGATCCGCAAGCTGCGGATGACGCTGATGCGGCTGCCGCGCAACCTCAGCGGCAAGGACGTCAACTCGCTGGACAAGCGACTCAAGGCGCTCACCGCGCGGCCGCAGATGCCCAAGGGCGCGATCCCGAAGAACCTGCGCCCGCCGCGCGGTGCCTTCCGGCAGAGCCGGGGCCGCTGAGGTCGGGTCGGGCGGTCAGCGCCCGGCGCGTACGGCAGGGAGGACGACCGCACCACTCAGGCGGTCGTGCAGGCCCCGACGGTGCTGGTCCATCACCAGCGCCGGGACGACAAGCGCCAGCAGTACGCCGCGCAGCAGCGCCCGGACCAGGCCGATCCGTCCGCCGTCGGCCCAGGCGACGCAGCGGATCCTGGTGATGTACATGCCGGGGGTCTGCGCGAACAGGCCGAGGAAGAAGCCGTACATCACGATCAGCACGACGACAGGTGCCCACGGGTCGCCGGTGGGGCTGGCGAACAGGCCCGACGCGAGTAGGCAGAGCACCCAGTCGATGACCAGTGCCCCGAACCGGCGGCCCAGGTCGGCCGGGACGAAGGTGGGGTCGGTGGCGGGCGGCGGCGCGTGGTGTGGCTCGGTCGTCACAGCGGACAAGACTAGCCAGCACGCTGGTGCGGGCCCGGCGCAGGTCCGGCACGTGATACCGAAAAGGGTCAATAGCAGCAATCTTCACTACACTGGCACAGCCGGACCAGTCCGTCGCGTATCGGGTCCGTCCCATCAGGGAACATGACACAACGCGAGGGACGTAACACGGCAGAAACACTGGAGACATGGCCGGGCAACCGCACGGCCATAGCGTCGCCAGGAGCCTAGCTACCCCGTGGACGTGCCAGGAGGACGAGTGTTCGCCAATCCCGAGGAACTCCTGCGTTACCTCAAGAACGAGGACGTGAAGTTCGTCGACGTTCGTTTCTGTGACCTGCCCGGTGTGATGCAGCATTTCAATCTGCCGGTGGAGTCTGTCGACGACAACTTCTTCACTGATGGTC
>NZ_JBSFSO010000046.1:0-54195 GCF_053589795.1 Micromonospora sp. NPDC003241
GACGCGTTCGGGTGGCGGTTCACCGACTACGGGACGGCCTACGCCGGCATCCAGGGTTCGAGGCCCGGGTCCGAGGTGGGCGGTCTGCGCCTGGAGCGTCGAAGAACAACGTGATCTACGAGATCACCAACGAGCCCAACGGGGTGAGATGGCGCGCTTGACCAGTGACCCGGTCGACGTGCGCGGTGTCGCGGTTCGGGCGGTCCTGTTCAGGGGCACGCGCGACCTGCTGCCGATCTATGCGCTCTACGGTGTGCTCTTCGCCGATCACGGCCTGAGCACCGCGCAGATCTCGCTGCTGCTCGCCCTCTGGTCGATCACCGCCTTCCTGCTGGAGGTGCCGTCGGGCGCCTGGGCCGACACCGTCTCGCGCCGGGCGTTGCTGGTGCTGAGCTGCCTGCTGCAGGCGGCCTGTTTCGCGCTCTGGATGCTGGCCCCGTCGTTCCTCGGTTTCGCGCTGGGCTTCGTGATCTGGGGTGTCGCGTCGTCGCTGGAATCGGGCACCTTCGAGGCGCTGATCTACGACGACCTGGTCGCCCGTGGGGAGCCGTCGGCCTACGCCAGGATCATGGGCTGGGCGCGTGGCGCCCAGGAGACCACGGTGCTGGCGGCGATCCTGGTTGCCGCCCCGCTCTTCGCGCTCGGCGGCTATCCGCTGGTCGGCTGGGTCAGTGTCGGTATCGCCCTGCTGCACACCCTGACCGCGGTGGCATTGCCGAGCCCGCCGGTCGCCATCTCCGCCACCGCCGTCGACGACCTCGACGACGAGCCACCGGCTGCGGGCCCGCACCGGGTCCCCGGCGCGGCTCCCGGGCACCCACGCCCGGCGAGCACCGCCGAAACGGCCCGCGTCGACGACCTGGCGCCCAGCGTCCGCACGGGCGACCGGGTCGCGCCCGCCCAGGACATCGCGGTTCGGTCGACGACGCCGACCGGCCTCGCGCGCTACCTGGACATGCTGCGCACCGGCACCGCCGAGGCGTTCCGGGTGCGCCGGGTGCGCCGTGGCGTGCTGCTGGGCGCCCTGCTGTACGGCGTCACCGCCTTCGACGAGTACTTCGGTCTGCTCGCGGTGTCCGGTGGCTCGTCGACCAGCATGTCCGCGCTGCTGGTCGGCGTGACAGTGGTCGGTTCGCTCGCCGGTTCGCTGCTGGCTGGCCGGACCGAGGTCGTCTCGGCGCGCTGGCTGGCCGTCGCGTTGTTCGCGGCCGGTCTGCTGTTCATCGCGGGCGCGCTGGCGGTGGGCGCCGCGCCGACCGTCGGCCCGATCCTGCTGTGGGCCGGCTTCGTCGGTATCGGCATCGCCTACGGTGTCGACTTCGCGATCGAGGTGGTGGCCGGGGCCCGGCTGCAGGCCGCCATCGCGGGCCCGGCGCGGGCGACGGTGCTGTCGTTCTCCGGGCTGCTCTCGGAGATCGTCGCGCTGGCGGTGTTCGGTTTCGTCGCCGCGGCCACCCAGTGGCTGACGATGTCGGCCACGATCGCCCTGCTCGGCACGGTCCTGCTCGCGGCCGCGCTGCTCACCCCGAGCTGGCTGCCGCCGCGGGTCTCGGACGACTAGTCACCACCGCAGCATCGGCAGTGGTCGCGTGGGATGGCGCACCGCCTGCCGCAGCGCGCTGCGCACCAGGAAGCCGTGGAATCCCCGATACGGAAACCGCGCGACGACCTGCGCGGCGAACCCCGCGTCGATTCCGCTGCGGAGCACACCGTGGCTGACATCGACGCGATCGGCGACCCGGAACGTCTCGACGAGCGGATCGGTCCTGGCCCGCAGACCGTGATGCTCGAGCACCATCGTCCGCACGAGTTCCGGGTCGGTGATCCCGAACCCGGCCGCGAGCTCGTCGCCGAGCTCGGCCGACGGCGCGAGATAGTCGAAGGTGCCCGCCGTCCAGATCCCCAGATCGTGGACGGCCCAGGCCAGGGCGGCCGCGTCCGGCAGCTCCCCGCCGAGCAGCGCCCGCTGGTAGTTCGCGCAGCGATAGACGTGGTTGCGGTAGGTCTGTTCGTCCGGCCCGAGCGCCGCGCGATGACGTGCCAGTACCTCGTCGATCACCGGGTGTGCCTGCATCGGAACATCGTTCGCCGACATCGTTCTCGCCCCCTGACGCGTGTCCGGACACCACCGGTGAGTCTACTGTCGAAGGGCACAGCGGCACGGTGACGAAAGGACGCGGTGGTCGGGCGCGGCGGTCTCGGACTGATCTTCGGCTTCTGCATCGGCGCCGGCGTCGCCGTGCAGGGGCGGATCAACGGCGCGCTCGGCGCGGAACTGGGTGACGGTGTCGCGGCCGCCACGATCAGCTTCGGCACCGGCCTGCTGGTCCTGCTGATCGCCTTCGCGGGCAGCCCGGCCCTGCGCGCCGGGCTGGGCCGGGTGCGCACCGGCGTCGCGGACGGCACGCTGCGGCCCTGGCAGCTGCTCGGCGGCCTGTGCGGCGCGTTCTTCGTCGCGAGCCAGGGACTGACGATCGCCGCGATCGGTGTCACGGCCTTCACCGTCGCCGCGGTGGCGGGTCAGCTGCTCAGCAGTCTCGTCGTCGATCGGCTCGGCATCGCGCCCGCCGGTCGCACGCCGGTCACCCGATGGCGGGTGGTCGCCGCCGTGCTCGGCATCGCGGGCGTCTTCCTCTCGGCGGGCGGGCACTCCGTCCCCGCCACCGCGGTCACCGGCGTCCCCGACCTCCCGCTCCTGCTCATCGCCCTCCCCGCGCTCGCCGGCGTCGGCCTGGCCTGGCAGCAAGCCGTGAACGGCAGGGTCGGCGCGGTCGGCGGCCCCTTCTCGGCCACCCTGGTCAACTTCGTCGTCGGCCTGGTCGCCCTCTGCGCGTTCGACCTGGTCACCCTGCTCCGCACCGGCCTGCCGACCACCTTCCCCACGGACCCCTGGCTCTACCTCGGCGGCCTGATCGGCGTCGCCTTCATCGCCCTGGCCGCCGTCACCGTCGGCCTGATCGGCGTCCTCCTCCTCGGCCTGACCTCCGTGGCGGGCCAGCTCGTCACCGCCCTCCTGCTCGACACCATCGACGGAAAACTCTCCACCACAGCCGTTCTCAGCTGCGCGATCGTCCTCGCCGCGGTCGCGGTGGCCGCTCGCGCGTCGGCCGCGACCACCCGGCGAGGTGCCTCCTAGCGGCGTCGGCCGATCCGATGGAGCTGCGGTCCGGCTGGCCGGTGGACCGGCTGCTGGCCACCGCCCGGCGGCCGGCACGCGCCGAGGAGATCGCCGCCCGCTACGGCGTCCGGGTGGTGGACAACCTCACCGCCGTCGACGAGGCCGACGTGCTCGCCGTCTCGGTCAAGCCGCAGGACGCCGCCGCCCTGCTGGACGAGATCGGGCCCAAGGTGCCCGCCGACAAGCTGGTCATCTCGCTCTGCGCGGGCCTGCCCAGCAGCTTCTTCAGCCGCCGACTGCCCGAGGGCACCCCGGTGGTCCGGGTGATGACCAACACCCCGGCCCTGGTGGACCAGGCGATGACCGCCATCTCCGCCGGGGCGCACGCCACCGGCACGCACCTGGCGCTGGCCGAGGAGATGTTCAAGCCGCTCGGCGCGACGATCCGGGTCCCCGAGACCCAGCAGGACGCGGTCACCGCGCTCTCCGGCTCCGGCCCGGCGTACTTCTATCTGCTGGTCGAGGCGATGACCGACGCCGGCATCCTGCTCGGCCTGCCCCGGCAGGTGGCGCACGACCTGATCGTGCAGACCGCGATCGGCTCGGCGGTGATGCTGCGCGACTCCGGCGAGCACCCGGTGAAGCTGCGCGAGGCGGTCACCTCGCCCGCCGGCACCACCATCTCCGCCATACGCGAGCTGGAGAACCACGGCGTACGCGCGGCGCTGCTGGCCGCTCTGGAGGCGGCCCGCGACCGGGCCCGCGAGCTGGCCGCCCAGGCCGAGTGAGCGGCGACGCCGGTACGCGCTGACGACGACCCGGTGGCGCGGGTCCCGGCGGGCTCCTGCCGGTGCCGGGCGTGCCGCATACTGTCGCGGTGTTCACACTCGCCCAGGCCCGGCACCTGGTGGCCACCCTGCACCCCCGCATCGACGAGCTGATCCGGGTCCGGGCCGACCTGGCCGAGTTGCAGACCGACCTGGCCACCCACGGGCTGAGCGCGCTCGGCGGCCGACCCGAGGTCAAGGCGCTGGAGGCCCGCCTGCACGCCATCCTCGACGAGCTGCGGCAACCTGGCATCGAGGTCAAGAGCCTGGCACCGATCCTGCTCGACTTCCCCGGCGAACGCGACGGCCGCCAGGTGCTCTGGTGCTGGCTCGAAGGCGACAGCGACGTGCGCTGGTACCACCGCGCCGACTGCGGCTTCGCCGGCCGCCGCCCGCTCTGAGGAGCCGGTGCAGCCGGAGCGACCGATGACGGGAGTTCGCTGATGTTCGCCATCGACCTGACGGAGGACGCGCAGTTGCGTCCGCTCGATCCGTGGCACGCCGAGGAGTTCCTGGCCAACCTGGACCGGGCCCGGGAGCACATCTCACCCTGGGTGGGGCCGTCCTTCGTGGCGACCGACCTGGACGGGGCGCGGCACGTGTTGCAGCGGTACGCGGACCGGTGGGCCCGTGACGGCGGCGGGATCTGGGGCATCTGGCTCGGGGACCGGCTGGTCGGCGGGGTGCTGCTGGTGTCGTTCGACGCGGCGAGCGGGGTCTGCGAGGCGGGCTGCTGGTTGGAACCGGCGGCCGAGGGGCATGGCCTGGTGACCCGCGCGGTCGGACGGATCATCGACTGGGCGCTGGTCGAGCGCGGACTGCACCGGGTCGAGTGGCGCACCAACGCCGGCAACGTCCGCAGCATCGCGGTGGCCCGCCGACTGGGCATGCGGCGCGACGGCGTACTGCGGGAGGTGTTGTCCCGCCCGGGCGGGCGGGTCGACCTGGAGGTCTGGTCGGTGCTAGCGCCGGAGTGGCGCGCCCGCCGCGAGGGCACGGCGGCCGACGACGGATGAACCTGGAGCCGGGACCGTCACCCGTGCCGGCGGCCGACGAGAGCTGACGGGTCAGCCGGCCTCGGCCAGTGCCGCGCGTACCTTGTCGGCGTCGCCGGGGGCCTCCTGCTGCCAGTTGGCCGGGTCGGCGGAATAGACCGTGCCGTAGGCCGGGGTGTCCGGCTGGAACCGCCAGCTCTCGGCGAGGCTGCCGGCATCCACCGCGTCGTAGCCGATGCGGTCGAGGAACGCGGTGACCACGGCCTTGGCCTCGGCGTCGTCACCGGCGATCGGCAGCGCGCTGCGGTCGGCCGCGCCACTCGGTCGGGCCAGGGCGGACAGGTGCCTGAAGTGGATGTTGTTGAACGCCTTCACCACCCGTGCCTCGGGCAGGTGACGTTGCAGCAGCTCGCTGCTGGTGGCGGTGCCCTCGTCCAGCTCGGGGAACCGACCGTCCCGCTGCGGGTAGTAGTTGTTGGTGTCGACGACGACCTTGCCGGCCAGCGGCGCAACCGGCACCGACCGGTACGCCTTGAGCGGGATGGTGACCACCACCAGGTCACCGGCCTCGGCGGCGGCGTCGGCGGTGCCCGCGCTGGCGCCCGAGCCCAACTCGTCGACCAGGTCGGCGAGCGTCTCCGGCCCGCGTGAGTTGCTCACCACCACCTCGTACCCGGCGGCCACCGCCAACCGTGCCACGGTGCTCCCGATGTGCCCGCTCCCGATCAGCCCTACGACCGACACGCCAGATCCTCCCGCCCCACGCCGACCCGTCACGTCCGAACCTACCCCCGCCTCCGGCCACCGGCCCCAGGTTCTCGCCGGATCCGGCCCACCCCGCCGATCATGGACTTGCGGTACGCCCAAACCGGTACTCATGGGGACAGAACCTCTGCCACAACTCCATGATCGCCGCCGCTGAGTGTGACTGTGCGCGTCGCTGGACGACGGTGCGCGTCGCGGCGGGGGCGGCGGTGCGGCTGGCGTCCCGGCTGTGCTTGCCGCCGCGCCCAGCTCAGCGCGGGTATCCGCTCAGTCGAGCGCGCGTACCCGCCCAGCCTGCGCCGCTGCCGCCCGGTGTGCCCAGTGTCCGTACACCCTCCGCGGCTCACCATGATCCGCGCAACTTCACGGATACTGCTGCCTCAGGCGTGCTCGGAGACAGCAATATCGCCGAAGTTGCGCGGATCTTGCCCCGTCCAGGCGCAAGCATCCCGCCCAGACGCCGACCCCCGCGTTGATCAAGAAGTTTGGTCACGGAAGGGGCAGGTCTGAGGGTGCGAACTCCTTGGTCAACTCCGGTGACGCACCCCGTCGGGGGTGGGGGATGTGGGTCAGGGGGTGGGGAGGTTTTTGTCGACTGTGGTGCGCAGGGTGGGGTCGTCGGGGGTGACGGTGGGGGCGAACCGGGCGGCGACGGTGCCGTCCGGGGCGACCAGGAACTTCTCGAAGTTCCAGCGGACGTCGCCGGTGTGGCCGTCGGCGTCGGGGGTCTGCGCCAGAGCGGCGTAGAGCGGGTGGCGGTCTGGGCCGTTGACGTCGACCTTCTCCGTCAGCGGGAAGCTCACCCCGTAGTTGACCTGGCAGAATTCGCTGATCTCGGCGGCGCTGCCCGGTTCCTGGCCGGCGAACTGGTTGCACGGCACACCGAGCACCACCAGGCCCCGGTCGGCGTACTCGTCCTGCAGTGCCTGGAGGCCGGCGTACTGCGGGGTGAGGCCGCAGCGGGACGCGACGTTGACCACCAGCAGCGCCTGGCCACGGTACTGGGAGAGGTCGGCCGGGCCGCCGGTGAGCGCGCCGATCGGGATGTCGAAGACGGTCATGACCGCGAGGCTACCGCCGGCCGGCCTGGTTGCCCGCAGCGCCGCGCGGCGATCTACCGATCGGTAACCACCGGCGGCGGGTGCGGTGTGGCATCCGGGAGACGGATCCGCCGCCGGTGACGGGGCCACGTGGGCCCCACCACCGACGGCGGATCGTCGGGTGCCGAGTCGTCAGGAGGCGGCGGGTTCGAGCGTGCCGGCGTAGTCCGGGTTGGCCTTCAGCCACTCCTCCACGGCCTTCGGCTCGTCGTCCTGGTGCACGTTGAACATCAGGTCTTCCAGCGAGCCGAGCTGCTGGTTGTCCATCTTGAACTTGTTCAGCATCTCGGCGACCTCGGGGAAGTCCGCGCTGAAGCCCTCACGGGCCAGGGTGTTGATCTCCTCGGTTGCGCCGAGGGTGCCCTTCGGGTCCGCCAGGTCCTTCAGCTGGTAGTTCGCGTAGGCCCAGTGCGGGTGCCACAGGGTCACCACGATCGGCTTCTGGGCCTTGATCGCGCCGTCCAGCGCGGCCAGCATGGCCGGGGTCGACGAGGTCTTCAGGCTCAGCTTGCCGGTCAGACCGTACTCCGGGATGACCTTGTCCTGGGTGGCGGCGGTCAGGCCGGCGCCAGCCTCGATGCCGATGATCTCGCCGTTGAAGGTGTCGGCGTTGGCGGCCAGGTCCTCCAGCGAGTTGACGTCGCTGACGTACTCGGGCACGGCGATGCTCAGGCTGGCGTTGTCGTACCAGACGCCGAGCTTCTCGAGCTTGTCGCCGTACTCCTTCATGTAGTCGGCGTGCGTCTGCGGCAGCCAGCTGTCGAGGAAGAGGTCGATGTCGCCGGTCGCCAGACCCTGGTAGACGATTCCGGCCTCGATATTCTTCAGCTCGACCTCGTAGCCCTTCTCCTCCAGCAGGTTCTTCCAGAGGTACGAGGCGGCGATGGCCTCGTCCCAGGACATGTAGCCGATGGTGATCTTCTTGTTGTCACCGCCGGCAGACTCGTCGGAGTTGCCGCAGGCCGCGGCACCGGTCAGCGCCAGGGCGGCGGTGGCCGCCAGCGCGACCCGGCGCACCAGTTTTCTGCTCCACATGTGGAGTTTCCTTCCCTCGTTGCTGTGCACCGGCGGAACTCGCGGTAGCGAGGCAGGGCACCGGCAACGGGACTTCCCTGCGTGGGTCAGGACGGGGGGTCAGGCTCGTTGCATGGCGCGTTGCGCCTTTGCCGAAGCGGTACGTGCGCCGATCGAATCGGTGAGACGGTCGAGCACCACCGCCAGGATCACCACGGCGATGCCGCCCTCGAAGCCCGCGCCGACCTGGGCCCGGAAGAGTGCCGTCGTGATCACCTCACCGAGACCGCCGGCACCGACCATGCCGGCGATGACGACCATCGACAGCGCCAGCATGATGACCTGGTTGACGCCGGTCATGATGGTGGGCAGGGCCAGCGGCAGCTTGGTACGCAGCAGGATCTTCCACGGCGAAGCGCCGAACGCCTCGCCGGCCTCGACGACCTCCCGGTCGACCTGGCGCAGGCCCAACTCGGTCAGGCGTACCCCGGGCGGCATGCTGAACACCACGGTGGCCAGCGCGCCGGGCACTACGCCGACGCCGAAGTAGAAGATGGCCGGGATCAGGTAGACGAACGCGGGCATCGTCTGCATCAGGTCGAGGATCGGCCGGACGACTGCCGAGGCACGGCGGCTCTCCGAAATGAAGATGCCCACGGGTATGGCGAGCAGCAGGGCGAGGCCGCTGGCCACCAGGACCAGCGCCAGCGTACTCATGGTCTGGTCCCAGATCGGCATCCCGGCCACCATGCCGAGTCCGAGCAAGGTGCCCAGGCCGAACTTCCAGCTTCGCAGCCACCAGCCGAGGCCGGCGAAGATCAATACCATGACGATCGCCGGGGGTGCGGTCAGCAGGTCCACCAGCGGCTCGACCAGCGCGTCGACGGTGGCGGCGATGCCGTCGAAGACGGCGGACAGATGCTCTCTCGACCAGTCGACGGCGGTCTTGAACGCGTCGCCGATCCGGATGTACGGAAGCATGTCGTCGAGGCTGTCGGCGCGGTTCATGCGGGCTCTCCCGTGAGGCGGACCGACGGCTCGGCAACCACCTGCACCGGTACCTGCGGTGCGGTGCCGGCTCCGGTCGGCGTGTCGGCCGTATCGCCGGTCTGCACCGCGTCGGCGGTCGGCGTCGTACCGGCGGGCTCCGGCGTGGCGGTGTGCGCGCTGGCCTCAGCGCTGATGCTGCCCAGGGCGCTCAGCAGCGTGACCCGCGGAATCACGCCGGCGAGCCGCCCGTTCGCGTCGACCACGGCGACCGGTGCCGGGCTCTGGGCGCAGGGCGCGAAGATGTCGGCCACCGGCGTCGTGTCGTCGACCATTCGGGCGTGCTCGGTCGACACGACCTCCTGGAGGTTCGTCAGTCCGTTCCGGACTGCCCGGGTGGCGTCGTCGGCGGTCACGGTGCCCAGGTACCGCTTGTCGCGGCCGGTGATGTAGACGGCTGACGTCTGGGTCTCGCGCAGTACGCGGGCGGCCACCCGCGGGCCGGAGTTCACGTCCACGACGCCGAGCGGCCGCTCCATGACCGCTGCCGCGGTGAGGATCCTGGTCCGGTCGACGTCGGCGACGAACTGGGCGACGTAGTCGTTGGACGGGTCGGTGAGGATCTCCTCGGCGGTGCCGATCTGGACGATCCGGCCGGCACGCATGACCGCGATCCGGTCGCCGAGGCGCATCGCCTCGTTGAGGTCGTGCGTGATGAACACGATCGTCTTGCCGAGCTCGGCCTGTAGTTCGAGGAGCTGGTCCTGCACCTCGCGGCGGATGAGCGGATCGAGCGCGGAGAAGGCCTCGTCCATGAGCATGATGTCGGTGCCGGCGGCGAGCGCGCGGGCCAGACCGACCCGCTGGCGCATGCCGCCGGACAGTTCCTGCGGCAGCTTGTCCGCCCACTTGTCCAGGCCGACCATCCGGAGCGCCTGCAGCGCCTTCTCCCGGCGCTCGGCGCGGGGCATGCCCGCGACCTCAAGCGCGTAGCCGGCGTTGTTCAGCACCGACCGGTGCGGCTGGAGCGCGAAGTGCTGGAAGACCATGCTGATCTTCTCGCGGCGCAGCTTGCGCAGTGCGGCGGGCTTGAGCGTGGTGATGTCGACCCCGTCGACCTCCACCGTGCCGTGCGTGGGGGGCAGCAGTCCGTTGAGCATCCGGATCAGGGTGGACTTCCCCGAGCCGGACAGGCCCATGACCACGAAGATCTCGCCGCGTTTGACCTCGAAGTTCGCGTCGACGACCGCAGCGGTGACCGGTAGCCCTGCCAGCTCCTCGTCCCGGTCTGCGCTGTTCCTGAGGATTGCCATCGCCTTGTCGGCGCGGTTCCCGTAGACCTTGTACAGGGAGTTCACTCTGAGTGCGGACACGGTCTCCATTCCAAGGGCTTATGGTACGACGTCATTCTCGGGCGACGTACGCGCATCTATCGATAATCTGTCGTTCCGTGGGCCGGCCGGAGGCGGGACAGTTCCGGGTGAGCGAGACAAGACCCTACCCGACAGGTTTCCGTGGACGAAAATCTCGTTGCGATCCCGGGCCGGAAGCGCAGCGATTGGAATACGTTGCGGCGTCGGCCATTGCGGACAGTGTGGATGGCAGAAGTGCAGTTCTGGGATGGAGGATCGAGTAACCGGCGGGTACCTCCGATGGTGGATTTTATCGGGCAAAATGGTTTATATCGAACGCTTCGGCGCTCACGTTTCGTGGCCTTGGCGTCCCGATGACTTCTGCTTGTCCGCGTGGCTCCACGCGCCCTGCGGATCCGGCCGTGCCACATTCTCCGTCGACCGGATTCGCTGCGTCATTGCACACGGTGAATTCGACCGATGTGGATATTCATGGATTCGACATGGAACCTTCGTGAAACCGAGACAGAATCTCCATGGGATCTATACGGTTCCGGCGGGCCCCGAATTCCTGCGGTGGGCCGCAGGGGCGGCGATCGACAGATGTCGACCGACATTGGTCGAGGCTCCGGCAGGGGGCTCGATGTCGCCGTCGATCCGACCGTCACGCACGGGGGTGTCGGACGCGGTGCTCGCGTGAGGTGATGTGCCTGATTGCGCCCCGGGGGTGGGCGGTCCGGCCGGGCGTGCGGGTGTGCTGCCGGGTGGTGGGGTGCTGGTTCCGCTGCTCGGAGGCGGTGTGCTCCGGGGTGGAGCAGGTCCCGATCACGCCGGGATCGATACATGGACATCTTGACGAAGTGGTGTCGTGTGAGTAGCGTCTCCTCATCCTTTTGGAAAGTTTCCTAACTGTTTGGAGACGCCACATGAAGAGATCGCTCCGCCGGGCCCTCTGGGTCGGCGCCGTGGTCGCGGTGACCGTCGCCACGGTCCCGATGGCCTCGGCGTTCGGCGCCGGAAGCGTGACCACCTCGTTCAGCCGGGTGTCGGACTGGGGGACCGGTCACGAGACGCGGGTCACCGTCACCAACGGCTCGACCGCCACCGTCAGCACCTGGCGCATCGAGTTCGAGCTGCCCTCGGGCACCAGCATCAGCAGCTCCTGGGACGCCGACGTCACCCGTAACGGCAACCGCTACGTGGCCGTCAAGAAGAGCTGGGCCGGTGGGCTGGCCCCGGGCGCCTCCTTCAGCTGGGGCTACAACGGCACCGGTGCGTACCGCGCGCCGTTGAACTGCACGGTCAACGGCGTGGCCTGCGGCGGTGGCACCCCGCCGCCCACCACGACGCCGCCCACCACCACCCCACCGACCACCGCTCCGCCCACGACTCCGCCGCCCACCACCCCGCCCCCGACCACGCCGCCGCCGAGCGGCCAGAAGGTGGTCGGCTACTTCACCCAGTGGGGCGTCTACGGCCGCAACTACCACGTCAAGAACATCCACACCAGCGGCTCGGCGTCGAAGCTGACCCACATCCTGTACGCGTTCGCCAACACCACCGGCGGCCGGTGCACCATCGGTGACAGCTACGCCGACTACGAGAAGGCGTACACCGCGGCGGAGAGCGTCGACGGCGTCGCCGACACCTGGGACCAGCCGCTGCGGGGCAACTTCAACCAACTGCGCAAGCTCAAGAAGATGTACCCGCACATCAAGGTGATCTTCTCGGTCGGCGGCTGGACCTGGTCCGGCGGCTTCACCCAGGCCGCGCAGAACCCGACCGCCTTCGCGGAGAGCTGCTACAGCATGGTCGAGGACCCGCGCTGGGCGGACGTCTTCGACGGCATCGACATCGACTGGGAGTACCCCAACGCCTGCGGCCTGACCTGTGACGCCAGCGGCCCGAACGCGTTCAAGAACGTGATCAGCGCGCTGCGTACCCGGTTCGGCTCGTCGGCGCTGGTGACCGCCGCGATCACCGCGGACGGCAGCAACGGCGGCAAGATCGACGCGACCGACTACGCCGGTGCCGCGACCCACCTCAACTGGATCATGCCGATGACGTACGACTACTTCGGTGCCTTCAACGCGCAGGGCCCGACGGCGCCGCACTCGCCGCTCTACTCGTACACCGGCATCCCGCAGCAGGGCTTCTGGTCGGACGCGGCCATCCAGAAGCTCAAGAGCAAGGGCATCCCCTCCAACAAGCTGCTGCTCGGCGTCGGCTTCTACGGCCGAGGCTGGACCGGCGTGACCCAGACGACGCCCGGCGGCACCGCGACCGGGCCCGCCCCCGGCACCTACGAGCAGGGCATCGAGGACTACAAGGTGCTCAAGAACACCTGCCCGGCCACCGGCACCATCGGCGGCACCGCGTACGCCAAGTGCGGCAGCAACTGGTGGAGCTACGACACCCCGTCCACCATCGGCGGCAAGATGACGTACGCGAAGAACCAGGGCCTCGGTGGCGCGTTCTTCTGGGAGCTCTCCGGAGACACCAGCAACGGTGAGCTGATCGGCGCCATCAAGGGCGGTCTCGGCTGAGCCGAAGGCCGACGCATCACCCACACGACGGGGAGGGGCCGCACCGGCCCCTCCCCGTCCGCCTGCGCCCGCCTGCCCGCCGTGCGGGGGTGCGGGGTGCGGGGGTGCGTGTAAGGAAGGGACCCTTCCTATACAAAAAGCGATAGGAAGGGTCCCTTCCTTACACCAAGGGCGGGTGTGACAGACTCGCCGATCGAGCGGGCGGGAGGTCACGACAGCGATGCCAACGAGATTCCGGCGATCCGTCGTCACCGCCGTGCTGCTCGCGACCATGCCGTCCGCGCTGGTCGGGTGCGGCCTGCTGGGCGGGGAGGACGAGGCGGAGCAGCCCGGTCGGGCCCCCGCCGAGGAAGCCATGACCAAGGCGCGCGAGCGGGTGCAGGCGTACCTCGACGCGATGGCGGCCAAGGACGTGGCGGCCGGGCGCAGCCAGCTCTGCACCGCGCTGCACGAGGCGTTCGACGGGGCCGCCACCGGCCCCAACGGTGACTTCGCCGACCACTTCGAGGTGCCCCGCTCCGAGATCGTCGACATCCGGCCCGGAGAGGCCGGACAGGAGGTCAGCGTCTCGGTCACGGTGACCGCCGGTCGCCGCGAGGCCACCCGCGCGCTGTTGTTCACGGTCACCCGGGACGGGCTCGACTGGTGCATCTCCGCCGAACGGCCGGGCGGGAACAGCCCCGCGCCGGTGGCGCCGGACGGCAGCGCCCCGGCGCCGACTCCGTGACCTGCGCGCTCGCCTGACGCGTCCATCTGCCGGAACCCGGCCCCTCGCCGGTTGCCCACCCGGCCGGTCGCCGTACGCTGGGATTCATGCGCCATGAGTGGCATCAGTTGAGCCATCCGTCGGTGGGCAGCCCGGTGTTGCAGACCAGCCGTCCGACCGTGAACTCCGCCGAGGACGAGGCCCTCGGCCTGGACCGCTGGCGGGAGCTGCCCCGGGCCCAGACCCCACCCTGGCCGGACCCGGCCCAGGTGGCGGAGGTCTGCAAGGTCCTGGACACGGTCCCGTCGGTGGTCGCGCCGTACGAGGTCGACCAGCTCCGCCAGCGCCTCGCGCTGGTCTGCGAGGGCAAGGCGTTCCTGCTCCAGGGCGGTGACTGCGCGGAGACCTTCGCCGACAACACCGAGAGCCACCTGCTGGCCAACGCCCGCACGCTGCTGCAGATGGCGATCGTGCTCACCTACGGCGCCTCGCTGCCGGTGGTCAAGGTGGCCCGGGTGGCCGGGCAGTACACCAAGCCCCGGTCGCTGCCGACCGACGCCCGGGGGCTGCCGGCCTACCGCGGCGACATGATCAACTCGCTGGAGGCCACGCCGGAGGCGCGCGTCGCCGACCCGCAGCGCATGATCCGGGCGTACGCGAACTCGGCCGCCGCGATGAACATGCTCCGCGCGTACCTCGCCGGTGGGCTCGCCGACCTGCACGCCGTGCACGACTGGAACAAGGGCTTCGTGCGCAACTCCCCGGCCGGCGAGCGGTACGAGGCGATCGCCCGGGAGATCGACCGGGCGATGGCCTTCATCCGGGCCTGCGGGATGACCGACGACGAGGCGCTGCGGACGGTCACCCTCTACTGCTCCCACGAGGCCCTGGCGCTGGAGTACGACCGCGCGCTGACCCGGGTCTCCGACAACCGGCCGTACGGGCTGTCCGGGCACTTCCTGTGGATCGGCGAGCGGACCCGGCAGCTCGACGGGGCGCACATCGACTTCATCTCCCGCATCGCCAACCCGATCGGCGTCAAGCTCGGCCCGACCACCACCCCGGACGACGCCATCGAGCTGTGCGAGAAGCTCAACCCGGACAACATCCCCGGCCGGCTCACACTGATCAGCCGGATGGGCAACCACAAGGTCCGCGACGCGTTGCCGCCGATCGTGGCGAAGGTGACCGCCGCCGGGGCCAAGGTGGTGTGGCAGTGCGACCCGATGCACGGCAACACCCACGAGTCGTCCAACGGCTACAAGACCCGGCACTTCGACCGGATCGTCGACGAGGTGCTGGGCTACTTCGAGGTGCACCGGGGGCTGGACACCCACCCGGGCGGCCTGCACGTCGAGCTGACCGGCGAGGACGTCACCGAGTGCCTGGGCGGCGCGCAGGGCATCGCCGACCTGGACCTGCCCGGCCGGTACGAGACCGCCTGCGACCCCCGCCTGAACACCCAGCAGTCGCTGGAGTTGGCGTTCCTCGTAGCGGAGATGCTCCGTGGCTGACGCGAGGAGTGAGCTTGCGAGCCCCGCAGTCGGCGGCCGGAGATGCTCCGTGGCTGACGCGAGGAGTGAGCTTGCGAGCCCCGCAGTCGGTAGCCCAGGAATGACAGTGGCTGACGTGAGGAGTGAGCTTGCGAGCCCCGCAGTCGGCGGCCGAAGGGACAACAGTGGCTGATTTCATCGACCTGCGGTCGGACACGGTGACCCGGCCGACCGCCGGGATGCGGGAGGCGATGGCCACCGCCGAGGTCGGCGACGACGTTTACGGCGAGGACCCGACGGTCAACGCGTTGGAGGCCGAGGTCGCCGCGCTGTTCGGGCACGAGGCGGCGCTGTTCTGCCCGAGCGGGTCGATGGCCAACCAGATCGCCCTGCAACTGGTGGTGCCGCCCGGCGCGGAGTTGCTCTGCGACGCCGACGCGCACGTCATCACGTACGAGATGGGCGCGGCTGCCGCGTACGGCGGGATTACCTCGCGGACCTGGCCGGCGGTGGGCGCGCAGATCGACCCCGACGTGGTCGCCGGCATGGTCCGGCCGGACGGCTACTGGGCGGTGCCCACCCGGGCGATCGCCGTGGAGCAGACCCACAACCGGAGCGGCGGTGGGGTGATCCCGCTGGACACGCTCCGCGCGTTGCGGGAGGTGGCCGACTCCGCGCAGGCGGCGCTGCACTGCGACGGTGCCCGGATCTGGCACGCGCATGTGGCCGACGGGGTGCCGCTGGCCGGGTACGGTGCGCTCTTCGACACGCTGTCGGTCTGCCTGTCCAAGGGGCTGGGCGCACCGGTCGGCTCGCTGGTGATCGGCAGTGCCGAGCGGATCGACCGGGCCCGGTCGATCCGGAAGCGGATGGGGGGCGGGATGCGCCAGGCCGGCATCCTGGCCGCCGCCGGACGGTACGCGCTGGCTCACCACGTCGACCGGCTCGCCGAGGACCACGCGAAGGCGGCCGGGCTGGCCGAGGCGATCGCCCCGTTCGGGGTGCTGGCGAATGCCGCGCGGACGAATCTGGTCCCGTTGGACCTGACCAAGGCGTCCCTGGACGCGCCGGCACTGGCCGCCGCAGCCCGTGCCGACGGTGTCCTGGTCTCGGTCCTCGGCCCGCGTACCGCCCGGCTGGTGACCCACCTGGACGTCACCGACGACGAGGCGGACCGGGCCGCAACCGTGCTCACCCGCATCCTGCGCCGCTGACCCACCCGCCGCCGCGCCCGCGCGTGGCGGCGGGCCAGCGGGTACGGCCGGCGGACGCCGGAGCCCGGGGGAGCCCGGTCCGGCTCGGTCAGACGGTCAGGCCGGGGCGAGGCGGCGCAGCGTGGCGATGTCGGCGGCGTGGCCTTCGTACCCCTCGGTGGGCGTCTCCACCAGGATCGGCACGCCCGCGGTGGCCGGGTGCCGCATCAGCTCGGCGAAGGCCGGTTCGCCGATCAGGCCCTTGCCGATGGTCTCGTGCCGGTCGCGGGTGGAACCGCACAGGTCCTTCGAGTCGTTCGCGTGCACCAGCCGCAGCCGGTCCGCGCCGACTGTGGCCACCAGGGTGTCCAGCGTCTCGGTCATTCCGCCCTCGGCGGCCAGGTCGTGCCCGGCGGCCCAGGCGTGGCAGGTGTCGAAGCAGACGCCGAGCCAGGGGTGGCGGTCCACCGCGTCGAGGTAGGGCCCGAGATGCTCCACCCGGCTGGCCAGGGATCGGCCGCCACCGGCGCTCGGCTCCACCAGCAGCATCGGCCCGTCATTGGTGGCGGCCGAGTCCAGCAGCGGCAGCAGCGCCTCGCGTACCTGCCGCATGGCCGCTTCGGCGTGCCCGGCGTCGACCGCGCTGCCGGCGTGGAACACCACCGCACGCGCGCCGATCGCGGCACCCCGGCGCAGCGCGTGGGCCAGGCTCTGCACCGAACGCTCGACCGTGGCCTCCGTCGGCGACCCCAGGTTGACCAGCAACGACGCGTGAATGTACGCGCTCACGCCGCGTTCGGCGCAGCCGTCGCGGAACAGCGCGTCCTGCACCGGGTCACCGGCCGGCGTCGCCCAGCCCCGGGAGTTGCCGACGTAGACCTGGGCCACCTCGGACCCGGCCCCGTCGACGTACGGCAGTGCCGCCTTCGCCAGCCCGCCGGAGGTCGGCGTGTGCGAGCCGAGCGGCCGGTGGCCGTGCGCCTGGGGGCCGGGGTGCGCCGCCGTCATCAGAAGCACCCGATGGTGATCTGGCTGCCGGGCGGCACCTGGGCGTTCTCGCTCGGGTTCTGGAACCGGGCGACGGCGTTCGGGTTGAACTGCACGGACACCTGGAAGCCCTGGCTCTCCAGCACCTGCTTGGCCTGCTGGCAGGGCAGGTCGACGACGCGGGGCACGGTCACCTGCGGCGGCCCCTCGCTGACCTCCAGCCGGACCTGGGCGCCCTTCTCCACTCCGCTGCCGTCGGCCGGGCTCTGCCCGAGCACCTCGTCGCGGGGCTTGTCGGACTCCTTGTAGGTCGGCTCGACCAGCACCAGGCCGAGCTGGCCGATGATCCCGCGCGCCTCGTTGAGGCTCTTGCCGACCAGGTTCGGCACGGTGATCGGGGCCCGTCCCTTGCTGAGGAAGACGGTGATCTCCTGCCCCGGCTTGACCTCCTCGCCCGCCTCCGGCTTGGTGGCCACCACCATGCCCTCGGGCAGGCCGTCGTCGAACCGGGCCGGGCCCTTGACGACCTCAAGTTGTGCGTTGGCCAGATCCGCTTCGGCCAGGTCGAAGTCCTTGCCGACCACGTCCGGCATCGGGAACCGGTCCGGTCCCAGCGACAGGGTCAGGGTGATGGTGCCGCCCTTGAGGACCCGGGCGGCGGAAGCCGGCTCCTGCGCCAGCACGCCGTCGCGCGGCACCTGATCGTCGTGCCGGGGCTCGGCGTAGCGGATCGTGAAGCCGCCCTGGGACGCCTGGGACTCCGCCTCGGCCTTGCTCATGCTCACCAACTCCGGCGCGGTGGTGTACCGGCCGACCCCGAACCACCAGCCACCGAGCGCGGCGACCAGCCCGAGCACCACCACGACGGCGGCGATGGCCAGGCGCCCGCCGGAGTCCCCGCCGAACAGGCGGGCTCGCAGCGCGGCCAACTGGGCGGGCAGCCCGTCGCCGCCACTCGGGGCGGCCCGGCGTCGGCCCCGGGGCGGGGGACCGGCGCTGTCCTCGGGCAGCCGGGCCCAGGGCGGCCGCTGAGGCGGACGAACCGTCGAGACCACCATCGTCGGCTGGGAGACCACCGGCGCGTCGGCGAGCGACGGCAGCATGGTGGTGTGACTGTTCGCGGTGCCGAGGCCGTCCCGGGCCACCTGCACCTCGGCCAGCAGGGCACCGGCGTCGGCGGGACGGGCCGCCGGGTCACGTCGGGTGGCCCGGGCCACCAGGTCGTCGAGCACCCTGGGCAGGCCGGGGACCAGCGACGACGGTGCCGGTACGTCCCGGTCGACGTGCTGCCAGGCGATGTCGATCGGCCGGTCACCCTCGTACGGCACCCGGCCGGTGAGCATCTCGAACAGCACGATGCCCGCCGAGTAGACGTCGGTGCGGGCGTCCGCGCGGCCGTCGGTGACCAGCTCCGGGGCGACGTACGCCACGGTGGCCATCAGTTGGTTGCCGTTGTCGTGGTCGGTGCTGGCCTCGACCGCCCGGGCCAGCCCGAAGTCGGTGACCTTGACCACCCCGTCGACGAGGTTGGCCGGGCCGCCGCTGGGTGCCTCGGCGACCAGCACGTTCTCCGGCTTGATGTCGCGGTGCACCAGCCCGGTCCGGTGGGCGGCGGCGATGGCCGCCAGCACCTGCTCGGTGATCGCCAGCGCCTCGTCCGGGTTGAGCCGGCGTCGCTCGGCCAGCACCTCGCGCAGCGTGCGACCGCGCACGTACTCCATCACCAGGTAGGGCATCCCGTCGTGGGTGCCCTGGTCGTAGACGGCCACCACGTTGGGATGGGTGAGCCGGGCGATGGTCTTGGCCTCGTCGGTGAAGCGGTCGACGAAGCCGGCCAGCCCGGGGCGTCCCGGGGCACCGGCGGTGGCGTGAATGGTTTTCAGTGCGACGGTGCGTTCGAGCCGCTCGTCGGTGGCGGTGTACACGGTCGCCATGCCGCCACGAGCCACGCGACCGCGGATGCGGTAGCGCCCGTCGATCAGCGAGCCCAGCAACGTGTCGGCGACCTGTGTGTCCATCGGCAGGGAGTCTATGTGTCCAGGGGTGGTAGGTAGAATTTTTGTTTCCGGTGGTGGTGGAGAGGCAGAACAGGATGCTACCGCCGCAGCCGCCTCCGTGGGGCCACCCTGTGTACTCCGGGTTCCGCCGCCCCTGCTCAGCGCGCTGACGGGAGGTCGTTGACCCGGGGGGAGGGCGGCATGGCAGGGTGGTCCGGTGACCGACTCCGTACCCGCCGAGGGCTCCGCGCCCGAGGCCGGCCCCGCCGACTGGCTCACCCTGCCGGACGTCGCCGAACGGCTCGACCTGACGATCAGCAAGGTCCACCAGCTGATCCGGGATCGTGAGCTGATCGCGGTACGCCGCGACGGCGTCCGGCGGATCCCCGCCGATTTGGTGGCCAACCGCACCGTGCTCAAGCATCTGCCCGGCGTGCTCAACCTGCTGGCCGACGCCGGCTACGACGACGAGGCCGCGCTGCGCTGGCTCTACGAGCCCGACGCCTCCCTGCCCGGTGGCACCCCCGCCGCCGCTCTGGCCGGCGACCAGGCCCGCGAGATCAAGCGCCGCGCGCAGGCCCTCGGCTTCTGACCCGACCGCCCCCGACCCGCCGCGACCGGGTCGCCGGCCCGGTCGCGGAGCGTACCGGTCAGTCGGCCCGGCGGGTGGCGGCGATGGCCAGGTCCACCAGGGCCTGCCGGGCCTCGGTGTCCAGGTCCACCGCGGTCAGCGCGGCGAGCGCCGCGTCGGTGAGCGTGACGATGCGCTGTTCGGTGCGGGCCAGCGCCCCGGTCGAGGTGATCAGCTCACGCAGCCGGGCCACGCCCTCGGTGTCCAGGTCGGCGTCGCCGAGTCCGGCGAGCAGCAGCGCGCGCCCGGCTTCGTCGGCGGCCTCCATCGCCGCCGCGACCAGGTACGTCCGCTTGCCCTCGCGCAGGTCGTCACCGGCCGGCTTGCCGGTCTGCGCGGGGTCGCCGAAGACGCCCAGCACGTCGTCGCGCAACTGGAACGCCTCGCCCAGCGGCAGCCCGTACGCCGAGTAGGCGATGCGGACGTCGGCGGGCGCGTCGGCCAGCGCCGCGCCGAGCAGCAGCGGCCGCTCCACCGTGTACTTCGCCGACTTGTACCGGGCGACCTTGCCGGCCCGCTCCAGCGAGGTGTCGCCGGTCGCCTGGGTCACCACGTCCAGGTACTGCCCGACGGTGACCTCGGTGCGCATCTCGTCGAAGTCCGGCCGGGCACGCGCCACCGTCCGCGGGTCGAGCCCGGCGGAGTGCAGCAGCTCGTCGGACCAGACCAGGCAGAGGTCACCCAGCAGGATCGCCGCCGCGTCGCCGAACCCGTCGGGGTCGCCGCCCCAGCCGGCCGACCGGTGCCGGGCGGCGAACCTGCGGTGCACCGCAGGCTCACCCCGTCGGGTGTCCGACCGGTCCATCAGGTCGTCGTGGATGAGGGCACTGGCCTGGACGAACTCCAGCGCGGCCAGGGCGGTCACCACCGGATCGGTGTCCACCCCACCGGCGCCCCGGTACCCCCAGTAAGCGAAGGCGGGCCGCAGCCGCTTGCCGCCGCCGAGCACGAACGCCTCGATCGCCTCGGCCACCGGCACCAGCGCGTCGTCGACACCGGTCATCCAGGTCCGGCGGGCGGCGAGGAAGTCGGCCAGTGCCTTGTCGACGCGTTGGCGCAGGCCGGCACGGTCGACGGGGGAGACAGGAGCAGCGTGGGTCACGTCCCGACGCTAATGGGTCGGGGCCGGACACGGCGACCCACCCACCGTCCGACGCGCCGTGGCTGGGGCACCCCGCCTTCCGGCGGGCGTCGGCCACGTCCCCACCCCTGGGAAGGTGCTGGGGGTACGCGGGACCGGCCGCTAGAGTCGGTGCGTGGCGCTCGGACTTCCCTCGATCCTCCCGAACTCGCAACCGGCGATCGGGGAGTTGGTCCGCGACTGCCAGCCGACCTTCTCCTTCGAGTTCATGCCGCCCAAGACCGAGCAGGGTGAGCGGCAGCTCTGGCAGGCGATCCGCGAGTTGGAGCCGTTGCGCCCCTCGTTCGTCTCGATCACCTACGGTGCCGGCGGTACGACCCGGGACACCACGGTCGCGGTCACCGAGCGGGTGGCCACCGAGACCACCCTGCTGCCGATGGCCCACCTGACCGCGGTCAACCACTCGGTGGCCGAGCTGCGGCACGTGATCGGTCGGCTGGCCAGCGTCGGGGTGCGCAACGTGCTGGCGGTGCGGGGCGACCCGCCCGGCGACCCCAACGGCGAGTGGGTGCCGCACCCGGACGGCGTGAACTACGCCGAGGACCTGGTCCGGCTGGTCCGCCGCTCCGGCGACTTCAGTGTCGGCGTCGCGGCCTTCCCGTACCGTCACCCGCGCTCGCCGGACGTCGACACCGACACCGACTACTTCGTCCGCAAGTGCCGGGCCGGCGCCGAGTTCGCGATCACCCAGATGTTCTTCGACGCCGACGAGTACCTGCGCCTGCGTGACCGGGTGGCCGCCGCCGGGTGCGACACGCCGATCCTGGCCGGCGTGATGCCGGTGACCAAGATCGGCACGATCGAACGCTCCGAGCAGCTTTCCGGGGCGCCGTTCCCGCCGGCCCTGGCCGCGCGGTTCGAGCGGGTCGCCGACGATCCGGAGGCGGTCCGCCGGCTCGGTGTCGAGCAGACCAGCGAGATGTGCCGGCGACTGCTCGACGAGGGCGTCCCCGGGATCCACTTCATCACCTTCAACCGTTCCACCGCGACCCGTGAGATCTGGCAGAACCTGCGGGTGGGCGCCGCGACGTGACGCGGCGGGCGCGACACCTCAGCGCCGTCGGGTCGGTTGAACCGTGGTGGGCAGACAGCTGAACTGGAACGAGTACGCCACGGCGTGGGCCCGGCTGCACGGTGGGTTCGACCCCCGGGCGGCCACCCCCGTGGTACGCGGCTGGCTCCGTTTCGCCTACCACGTCGGGTTCCTGCTGGGCCGGCTCCGGGTCGGCCCGACCGCGGTCACCGTCTTCGGCGTGCTGCTCTGCCTCTGCGTACCGCTGTTCGCCGGGCGGCCGGGCGACGGGCCGTTCCTGGCCGCGCTGTTCGTGCTGCTCGCCTCGGTGGCGGACAGCGTCGACGGCGCGGTGGCGGTGGCCACCGGCCGCACCACCCGGCTCGGCTACGTCTACGACTCGCTTGCCGACCGGCTCGGCGAGGCCGCCTGGCTGGTGGCGTTCTGGCTGGTCGGCGCGCCGGGCGGGCTGGTCGCCGCGGCCGGCGCGCTGTCCTGGCTGCACGAGTACGTCCGGGCCCGGGCGGTCGCCGCCGGGATGCGCGAGATCGGCGCGGTGACCGTGGGGGAGCGGCCCACCCGGGTCTGCGTGGCCGTCGCCGGGTTGCTGCTGGCCGGTCTGACCGGGCTGATCGAGCTGGACCTGGCGGCCGGCACGATCACCATGGCGACGGCGGTGTGGGTGCTGCTGGCCGCCTTCGGCCTGGGTCAACTGCTCTCCGCCGTCCGCCGGGCCCTGATCGACGCCGACTGACCCGCCGCCGACCCGCCGGTGCCGTCCCACCCCCTACCAGGCGGGCCCGATCTCGTCGGCGACGATCTGCGCGGACAGGGTCACCATCGGCAGGCCACCGCCCGGGTGGCTGGAGCCGCCGACGAGCCACAGGCCGTGCGCCGCTCCCCGGTTGGCGGGGCGGAGCAGACCACCGGCCGTACCGTAGATGGCTCCACCCGGCGCGCCGGTGGAGTCGGCCAGGTCGGCGGGAGTACGGATCTCACGGAACACCAACCGGTCCCGGACGTCCATGCCCCGCTCGGCCAGCACGTCGAGGATCCGGTCCGCGTACGCCGCCGCCAGCCCCGGCCGCCGCCAGTCCACCGCACCGGGCGCGGTGCCGTGGCGGGCGGCGTTGACCAGCACGAACCACGACTCGTGTCCGGCCGGGCGGACCGCCGGGTCGTCCGCCACGGTGACGAAGACCGTCGGGTCGGTGGCCGGACGGGCGCGTACGCCCCGCCCCGGGGCACCGAAGATCGCGTCGAACTCGGCGTCGTAGTCGTGCGGGAAGAAGACGGTGTGGTGGGCCAGCCCGGAGTCGCCGCGTACGCCGAGCAGCAGCACGAAACCGGCCAGGCTGCGGTCGGTGAGCCCGGCCAGCCGGCGCGGGTCGGGCAGCAGGTCCCGGTAGACGGTGAGCGCGTCGACGTTGGCCACCACCACGTCGGCCGGCACCGGGGCGGCCTGCCCGTCGACGCGTACACCGTGCACCCGCCCGCCCGCCGCGTCGATCCGGGTGACCGTGGCGCCGGTGCGGACGACCACGCCGAGGTCCAGGCAGCGCGACAGCAGCGCGTCGGCGAGGCTGCCCAGCCCGCCGCGTAGGTACCAGCCGCCGAACGCCAACTCCGCGTAGGGGACCGCGACCAGCGCGGCGGGCGCGCGGCGCGGATCGGCGCCGGTGTAGGTGGCGTACCGGTCCAGCAGCATCCGCAGCCGAGGGTCGGACAGGTGGGCGCGACCCAGCCCGCGCAGGCTCTGTCCGGGCCGGATGGCGGCCAGGTCGCCGAGCCGCCAGGCCAGCCGGGTCAGGTCCCGGGGCGAGTCGACGCGACGGCGCAGGATGTCGTGCTCGGAGGCCCGCCACACCCGCCCGGCACGCCGCCACAGCCGCTGCCAGTCGGCCGCCGCCCGGTCGCCGAGGGTGGCGCCGATGCGGGCGGCGAACTCCGTCGGGTCGGCGCAGGAGTCCAGCACCGGCCCGCCGCCGGGGAAGACGTGTCGCACGATCGGGTCCAGTTCGACCAGGTCGACGTACTCGTCGAGCTTGGCCCCGGTCGCCTCGAACAGCTCGTGGAAGATCCCGGGCAGGGTGAGCAGGCTGGGACCGGTGTCGAAGTGGAACGACCCGGAGGCGGTGTCGTGCGTGTACCGCCCGAGTTTGCCGCCGACCGTGTCGGCCCGTTCGAGGACGGTCACCTGGTGCCCGGTGACGGCCAGCCGGGCGGCGACCGCCAGTCCACCCACTCCGGCGCCGACGACCACGATCCGCGCCATGCGATGTCCTCCCAGAGTGGGCCTACCAGGGCCTAGCCGACCGGTCGGCCGCGCCAGGACAGGCGCCGCCGCTTGCGCAGATGGTACGACCGTACGGTCAACCAACCGAGGACCGCGACCGACACGGGGTGGCCCAGCGCGTCGGGCCAGGCCCGGCCGCCGGTGGCGCGTGCGCTGACCACCCGCCCGACCACCCCCAGCAGGTACGCCGACAGCGCGAGCCCGGCCACCACGGGCGCGCCGGCCAGCAGCGCGCCGACGGCGACCAGCGGCGGCGCGGTGTAGAGCAGGAGCAGCAGGGACATCACCACGGCGGCGGCGAGCGGATGCCCGAACGTGGCCCACAGCGACTTGGTGTAGCCGTCGCGCAGTTGCGGCCAGTCGTCGTACATCCGGCAGGCGGCCAGCCGGGACCCGTCGGCGAGGGCGATCCGGCCGCCGGACCGCTTCACCGCCCGGGCCAGCTCGATGTCCTCCAGCACCCGGTCGGCCACCGCCGCGTGCCCACCGGCCCGCAGGTAGCCGGCCCGGTCCACGACCAGGAACTGACCGCCCGCCGCAGCCAGCGACGGCCGGGACGAACGCTCCATCGCACGCAGCGGCAGGAAGGTCAACCACAACCACTGCAACAGCGGCTGCACCAGCCGGTCCGCCGCCGTCCGCACCACGATCCGCGGGTACGGCGACAGCAGCGCCGCCCCGGCGGCCCGCAGCTCGGTCACCGCCGCCGCCACCGCGTACCGGTCGAGCACCACGTCGGCGTCCACGAAGACCAGCGCGGTCGCCGACGGGTCGGCACGGTCGGCCAGTTGCCAGCAGGCGTGCGGCTTGCCCAGCCAGCCCGGCGGCGGCGCGATCCCGGTGACCAGGGTGACCCGGGGGTCGTCGCCGACCACCGTCCGGACCACGTCGGCGGTGCCGTCGGTGGACCCGTCGTCGAGCACCACGACCCGCAACCCGGGTACGCCCCGCTGGGCGAGCAGGGACCGCAGGCACGGGGTCACCCGGGCGGCCTCGTCGCGCAGCGGCAGCAGCACCGTCACCGCCTCGGTGACCTCGACCGGCCCCGACGCGGGACGGCGCAACCAGCGGCCGGCGTTGACCAGGGTGTGCCCGGTCAGCACGACGAGCACGCCGAACACGGCGAGCGGCAGCGCCACGCTCATGCCGGCTGCGCGCCGTCATGAGGCACTTCCGCACTGCGTCGATGATTCGCTCGCTGACGCTCGCTCATGCCGGGACGTCGGCCCGGAGCCGGGGTTCGCTGTCGGTGTGCCCCGTTCGGCGCTGCCGCAGCAGGCTGACCGCCAGCGGCACCGCGACGACCGACATGCCGGCCGCACCCCACAGCGCCGAGGCCGGCAGGTCCAGGAAGACCGCGTGGGCCAGCACGCTGGAGCCGTAGGTCCACAGGTAGAGCGCGTACAACGGATGGTCGGTGTGGTCGGTGGTGTCCACGGCCGGTCCGGCGAGCGGACGCAGCGCGGTCATCATGAGCACCGCGAACAGCAGCCAGCCGAGATAGTTGCTGATCGGGATGCCGGGCAGGCCGGGCAGCGCCGGGGTCGGGTCCCGCCACACCCAGTGCCCCTCGGCCACCATCTGTGGGTCGAGGAAGAGGTCCCAGGTGGCCAGGCCGACGGTGGCCAGCGCGATCCGGGTCGGCCACCGCCAGCGGCCCGCCGCCACCGCGATCCGCGCGGTGAGCCGGGTCGCCACCAGCCACGCCGGCCAGGCCATCCAGGTCCAGGCCAGCGGGATGATCAGCGGTACGCCGGCCAGCTTCGGGCCGAGCTGTCCCGAGTAGTCGTAGCTGCCGAACGGGAAGCCGGTGGCGACGCCGAGCGCCTCGATGGCGAACCCGCCCCCGGTCGCGGTGGCGATCAGCGCCGCGGCCGTACGCGGCCCCCGGGACAGCAACGCGTGGCCGACCGAGAGCAGATAGCCCAGCACGACGGTGGCCACGGTCAGCCGGGCCCGGGTCGTCCCGTCGGTCAACGGATAGCCGATCTGGGCCAGCACCAGCAGGGCGAGCATCGCCCAGGCGTAGACCCGGGCACGGCGGGCGGACGGCGTCATGGCTGTCCGGGACGGGCCGGTGGCGTCGGCCCCGGCAGGGGCAGGTCCCGGCCGAGTACGCCGAACGGGCGCTCGTCGCCGGGGAACCGGAAGTCGCGCAGCACATCGACGAAGCCGAACCGGCGGTACAGCCGCCAGGCACGTGAGGTGCTCTCGTCGGCCTCTGGGGTGGACAGCAGCGTGGTGGCGCCCTCGGCCATGGTGAGCAGGGCACGCAGTTGACCGGCGCCCAGGCCGTGCCCCTGCGCCGGTGGCCGGACGTGCAGCTCGACCACCTCGAAGCAGTCGGTCAGCCAGCGCTTGCGGTCGCCCTGCTCCAGCGCCCGCCAGACCTGGTCGTGCCACCACTGGCCGGGCCCGCCGACGTAGCCGTAGCCGAAGCCGGCCAGGTGCCCCTCGCTGGTCAGGCTGGCCACGGCGCGGAAACCGGGCCGGCGTACGTGGGTGGCGATGTAGCCACGGCGGGCCTCCAACAGGTCGGCGCGGTATCCCATCGCCTCGCCGTAGACGGCGACCACGTCGTCCAGCCGCCGGAGGAGATCGTCCGGCGTCCACCGCACCAACCTCATGCCCGTTCACCCTTCGCCGGGTCGTCCGCGTCGTCGACCCACCCCAGTACCGTCCGGTCACCGATCACGTCACGTACCTCGAATCGCGCGAAGAGTTCCTCCGCGTACCACCGCTCGGTCGGGGTGCGGGTGATCGCGGCCCGGTGCTCCGGGTGACGGTACGCGAACGCCACCAGATCCGCCGGATCCCGCCACACGCTCACCGTGCCCTGCCAGCCCAGGGGCGCCTCGCCGACGCCGAAACGGGCCAGCAGGCCGGGCGCGGCGTGCAGGGCGGCGGCGACCGGCGGGACGGCCCGCCAGAAGGTGAGCGCCCGCGTCGGCCGCAGCCGGGCCCGGGTCAGCGCCAGCACCGGCCCGTGGACCGGCCCACCGGCGGGCTCGCCGAACGGTCGCCGGCCGGACCACTCGCCCCGGCTGGTCAGTGGGCGCAGGTCGACCCGGACGCCCGACCGGGCGATGCCGGACCAGGCCCGTCCCACTCGCGAGCCGGTGAACCCGGCCGCTGCGGCGGGGGAGTCCCACACCGTCAGCGCCGCCCAGCGGGTGAGGTCGGCGTCGCCCGGCCCGAAGCCGGTGCCGGTCCCGGTGCCGAGCAGCTTGCCGAACCGTACGCCGGGCAGTGCGCGCAGCCGACGCGGGTCGAGCGCCATCCGGCCCAAGGCCCGGCCCAGGGCGGCCCGGGGAATCCGCCACACGTGCAGGGTGACCAGCTCGGGGACGGTCTCGGTGGTGTTCACGCCACGTCGGTCGGGGTCCCGTGGGTGACCCGCAGCAGTTCGGCGTACGTGGTGGGGAAGACCGCCTGCGGCACGCCACCGGCGGCCCAGACCTCGTCGTACTTCTCCAGCGCGGTGTCGACGAGCGTACGCAGCGGGCGCGGGTGACCGACCGGGGCGACCCCGCCGATCACCTGGCCGGTGTGCTCCTTGACGAACTGCGGGGTGGCCCGGCGCAGCCGGGTGACCCCGAGCCGGGCGGCCAGGACGTCGGTGTCCACCCGGTGCGCGCCGGACGTGAGCACCAGCAGCGGTTCACCGTCGGCGTCGAAGACGAGCGAGTTGGCGATCGCGCCCACGTCGACCCCGAGCGCCTCGGCGGCGGCCGCCGCGGTGTGCACCGCGTCGGGCAGCAGCCGGACCAGGGCCCGCTTGCCGGAGCCGTTGCGGGTGTACGGGCCGTCGAGCGCGTCCTGCACCGCCTGGACGTTCGGGTGTGACTGCATCCCGCCATTCTTCCCGGTACGCCGACGGCCGGCGCACCCGGCCACAGCATGCGGAACCGGTCGCCCTGACCAGGCGGGTGACGTGGCTGGCCCGGCGCGTCACACGTTGCGTTTTCGTCAGGGGGAGGGTGTACTGTCAGCAGTAGTTAGAACGAGTGTTCGATTGCTGGCGTTGCCGGCGAAATCGAACGTTCGTTCCAACCCCTCGGGGGCGGGTGTTTCGCGGCACCGGCTCCCGACAGGTGCGGTGCCGCGGATCGCACCTGGGCTCCGGACAGTCGCGAGTCCGGACCCGTCAGGCAGGCCGTCGGCCGCCGCCCACGACCCCCGGGCGGCGGCCGACGGACCCGCCGGTAACGCCGGCCGGGTGGGGTGTGGGGAAGCTCCGCACCCGGCCGGCCACCTACCTGGTGCGTCTTCCTCCGCACCGCCCGCCGCGGGCGCGTACCGCGCCGACGGGTTCCACCCCGTCGCGCGACCGCCCCGCTCCGGCCCACGTGGAGGAGACCATGCCGACCAGTCCGGCCCAGGCGCCGACGGTGCCCGCGCACGTGCTGCCGCACCGCACTCCCGCCCAGTTGCTCACCGTGGCCCGTCAGGGCCTCGCCGAGGCCGCCCGGACCGGCCCCGACGGCCTCCGGTACGCCGCCGCCCACCTCGCGGCGCTGCGCGCCGCCGCCGCGGTGCTCGCCGCCCGCGCCCGTCCCGCACCCACCCGGCGCAACCGGATCACCAGCGTCTGGGTCCTGCTCGCGGTCGTCGCCCCCGAGCTCGACGAGTGGGCCGCCTACTTCGCCCTCGGTGCCGGCAAGCGCGCCGCCGCCGAGGCCGGCATACCCCGGGTGGTCACCGCCCGGGAGGCCGACGACCTGCTCCGCGCCGCCGAGGAGTTCGTGACGGTGGTGGAGGCCGGGCTCGGCCTGGCACATCAGCCGGCGATCGACGGTCTCGTCGCCTGAGTCGCGGCGTCCGGCCGCCACCGGTGGGACCCAGGGTGGCCGGACGCCGCCCGGCACGTCCTTCTGATCCACCTGATCCAGCACCGCACTGATCCAGCACCGCACTGATCCACGCACCGCACTGATCCAGCACCGCACTGATCCACGTACACGCAGCACCAGCACCACCCACCGGCGGGCACCCGGTGGTGACACGACGGGGGGTAGGTCCGATGGCGGGCCGCATGGTGGTCGGTTCCGCCGCGCTGGCCGGGTTGGTGCGTCCGGCCAGCGCACCCGACCCGGCAGGCGGCCACCGGATACTCCCCGTCCGCCCCGAGCTGACCGGGCTGCTGCCCGGTCGTGGACTGCGACGGGGCAGCACCATCGCGGTCGGCGTCGGGCAGCCCCGGCACAGCGGCACCACCTCGCTGCTGCTCGCCCTGCTCGCCGAGGCGTCCCGGGCCGGTTCCTGGTGTGCCGTGGTCGGGATGCCGACCTTCGGCGCCGGTGCGGCGGCCGAGGCCGGGATCGCCCTGGACCGGCTCGCCCTGGTGCCGCAGCCCGGCCCCGAGTGGCCCACCGTCGTCGCCGCGCTCATCGACGGGGTCGACGTGGTGGTGACCGCGGTACCCGCCACCGTCTCCACCTCGGTCACCGCCCGGTTGGCCGCCCGGGCCCGTCAACGCGGCAGCGTGCTCGTGCCGTACGGCCGGTGGGACGGGGCGGACCTGACACTCCAGGTGGTCCGGGGCGCCTGGGAGGGGCTCGGGGCGGGGCGGGGACGGCTGCGCCGCCGGGAGGTGACCATCTCGGCACACGGGCGGGGCGCGGCCGCCCGCGCCAAGGAGCTCACGGTGTGGTTGCCCGGCGACGAGCTGACCCGCGTCATCCCCCGACCCACCACCGCCGCCCGGTCACACCCCGCCCGGTTCCGCGTACTGGCCTCCCCCCACACCGCGGAGCGCGCGACATGAGCGAGTGTCAGCGAGCGAGTCGTCAGCTCTGTGGTGCCTCATGGCGGCGCGGAGCGCCGACATGAGCACGTCGGCTCGGACGCTGCTGCTCTGGTGTCCGGACTGGCCGGTGCTCGCCGCCGAGATCGTCGACGGGGTGCCCGCCACCGAGCCGGTCGCGGTGCTGCACGCCAACCGGGTGGTCGCCTGCTCCGAGCAGGCCCGTGCCGAGGGGGTGCGTCGGGGGCTGCGCCGACGGGAGGCGCAGGGGCGCTGTCCGGGACTCACCGTCGTCGACCACGATCCCGGTCGGGACGCCCGGGCGTTCGAGCCGGTGGTGGCCGCGGTCGAGGAGGTGGCGGTCGGGGTCGAGGTGGTCCGCCCGGGGGCCTGTGCGCTGGCCGCCCGGGGACCGGTCCGGTACTTCGGCGGTGAGGAGGCGGCGGCCGAGCGGATCGTCGAGCACGTCGCGCAGAGTTGCGCGGTGGAGAGCCAGGTCGGCATCGCCGACGGGGTGTTCGCCGCCGGGCTGGCCGCGCGGGAGGGGCGGATCGTGCCGCCCGGTGAGACGCCGGAGTTCCTGGCCGTCCAGCCGGTAGAGGCACTCGGGCGACCCGCCCTGGCCGACCTGTTGCGCCGGCTCGGGGTGCGTACGCTCGGCGACTTCGCGGCGCTGGCCGCCGGTGACGTGCTGGCCCGGTTCGGGTTCGACGGGGCGCTGGCCCACCGGTTGGCCATCGGTGGCGACGACCGGCCGCTTGCGGTCCGACGTCCGCCTGTGGACCTGACGGTCACCACCGACCTGGACGAGCCGATCGAGCGCGTCGACGTGGCGGCGTTCGCGGCGCGGACGCTGGCCGAGCGGCTGCACGAGCGGCTCGCCGGGCACGGGCTGGCCTGCACCCGGCTCGGCATCGAGGCGGTGACCGCGCACGGCCAGGAGCTGCACCGGGTCTGGCGGCACGACGGTCTGCTCAGCGCGGCGGCGATCGCCGACCGGGTCCGCTGGCAACTGGACGGTTGGCTCTCCGGCGGTGGCCGGCGGGGTGGTGACCGGCCGCCCCGGCCCACCGCAGGGATCGTCCGGCTGCGGCTGGTGCCGGACGGGGTACTGGCCCAGGCCGGTCTGCAACCGGGGCTGTGGGGCGAGACCGGTGCGGAACGCGAGCGGGCACACCGGGCGCTGAGCCGGGTGCAGGGCCTGCTCGGCCCGGAGGCGGTGGTCACCGCCGTACTCGGTGGCGGCCGGTCGCCGGCCGACCAGACGCGGCTGGTCCCCTGGGGCGACGAGCGGTTACCGGCCCGTCCCGGCGCCGCGCCGTTGCCGGGCGAACCCGTCGAACGCCACGGCGGCGCGTCGTGGCTGACCGGAACCGGTGGGGCCGTGCCGCCCGTCCCGGTCGGTGCCGACGGCGGCACGCCGCGCGCCCGTCACTCCACCGGGGCGAGTGCCGCTGCTTTCGGCACCGGTGGGGGACCGGCTGCCGCCGGGGCGAGTGGGGTCGGCTCTGCCATTTCCGGGTCTAGCTCCGCTAGGCCCGGGACCAGACTCGGGTCCAGCTCCGCCAGTTCCGGGGCCAGCTCTGGCGGGTCCGGGTCCGAGTCCGGCTCCGGCTCCGGGTCCGGGGCCGGGGCCGGGTCCGAGGGCCGGCCGGGTCGGGTCGGTGGCCGGGCGAGTTCCGGGCCGGCCGTACCGTCCTGGCCGGGACGGCTGCCGCCGCCTTCGCCGGCCGTGGTGCTGCCCACCCCGCTCACCGCGAGCGTGCTGGACGCCACCGGCGCACCGGTCGTGGTGAGCGCGCGATTGACGGTGAGCGCCCCACCGGCCCAGTTGATCATCACGGTGGAGGCCGGTGCCCAGGTCACCCGGCGCAGCGCACCGGCGGGGACTGCCGGTGCGGGGGGTCCGGCGGACGGAGCCGTCGGCCGGGGCGGCGGGTCGGTCGGGGGTGTCGGCCGGGGTGGTGCAGCGGTGGGGGACGCAGGCCGGGGTGGTGCGTGGGCCGGGATCTCCGGTCGGGCCGGGGCGCCGGTCGAGATCGTCGGCTGGGCCGGCCCGTGGCCGGTCGACGAGCGGTGGTGGGACCCGGTCGAGGCGTGTCGGCGGGCCCGTTTCCAGGTCAGCCTGGCCGACGGCAGCGCCCTGCTGCTCGCCGTCGAAGCCGGCCGGTGGCTCCTGGAGGCGGTCTATGACTGAGGCAGAAGTGAATCCTGGTGCGTTCCGTCCCCTGGGAGGGCATCCCCTGGGAGGGCCGGAACGTACCAAGATCTCGGTGGGTGGGGTGGGACGGTGAGTTTCCACAATCCTCGGCTGCCCTGGTCGGAGTTGGAGCGGGTGCTCTCCGGGCGTACCGGGGAGGGTGAACGGCACCTGCGGGTGGTGGATCCCCTCGCGGTCGACGCCGACGGCGGCGACTCGCCGGCCTGGAGCCGGAGCCGGGAGCAGTACCGTCCGCCCGAGCTGGCCCGCCCCGACGGTGTGGTGCCGTACGCCGAACTGCACGCGCACACCAACTTCAGCTTCCTCGACGGGGCCAGCCATCCCGAGGAGCTGGCCGAGGAGGCGGTCCGGCTGGGGTTGACCGCGCTCGCCGTCACCGATCACGACGGCTTCTACGGCGTGGTGCGCTTCGCCGAGGCGGCCCGCGCGCTGGACCTGTCGACGATCTTCGGGGCGGAGCTGTCCCTCGGCCTGCCCGGTCCGCAGCAGGGCGTACCCGACCCGCACGGCAACCACCTGCTGGTGCTGGCGCACGGCCACGAGGGGTACGCGCGGCTGGCCACGACCATCGCCCGGGCCCAGTTGCGCGGCGGGGAGAAGGGCCGTCCGGTCTACGGCGAACTGGAGGAGGTGGCCGCCGACCTGCGCGACCACGTGCTGGTGTTGACCGGCTGCCGCAAGGGGCACGTGCCGTCCGCCCTGCTCACCGAGGGGATGGACGCGGCGGCCCGGGAGCTGGACCGGCTCACCGCGCTGTTCGGCGCGGAGACGGTGGCGGTGGAGCTGACCGACCACGGTCACCCGGTCGACGGCGACCGCAACGACGCGCTGGCCGAGCTGGCCGCCACCGCCGGGCTGCCCACGGTCGCCACGAACAACGTGCACTACGCCACCCCCGGGCGGCGTCGGCTGGCCACCACCCTCGCCGCCGTGCGGGCCCGGCGCAGTCTGGACGAGATCGACGGTTGGCTGCCCGCCGCGGGCACCGCCCACCTGCGCAGTGGTGCCGAGATGGCGGCGCGCTTCGCCGCGTACCCGGGGGCGGTGGCCCGGGCCGCCGAGTTCGGTGCGGAACTCGCCTTCGACCTCCAGCTCGTCGCGCCCCGGCTGCCGGCGTACCCGGTGCCGCCGGGGCACACCGAGATGAGCTGGCTGCGGCACCTCACCGAGGCCGGCGCGCGGGAACGCTACGGCCCGCGCGAGGCGCACCCGCAGGCGTACGCGCAGCTCGACCACGAGCTGAACATGATCGAGGAGCTGGGCTTCCCCGGCTACTTCCTGGTGGTCTACGACATCGTCGACTTCTGCCGGCGGGCGGACATCTACTGCCAGGGCCGGGGCTCGGCGGCGAACTCGGCGGTCTGCTACGCGCTGCGGATCACCAACGTGGACGCGGTCCGGCACCGGCTGCTGTTCGAGCGCTTCCTGGCGCCGGAACGCGACGGCCCGCCCGACATCGACGTGGACATCGAGTCCGACCGCCGGGAGGAGGTCATCCAGCACGTCTACGCCCGGTACGGGCGGGAGCACACCGCCCAGGTGGCCAACGTGATCTCCTATCGGCCCCGGTCGGCGGTGCGGGACGTGGCCAAGGCGTTCGGTTTCTCGCCGGGCCAGCAGGACGCGTGGAGCAAGCAGATCGACCGGTGGGGCGACGTGGCCACGGTGGACGTGCCGGAGATCCCCGAGCAGGTGATCGCGTACGCCAACGAACTGACTGGTGGCTCGGGGAGGTGGGCGGGCTTTCCCCGGCACCTGGGCATCCACTCCGGCGGCATGGTGATCTGCGACCGGCCGGTGATCGAGGTCTGTCCGGTGGAGTGGGGCCGGATGCCCGGCCGCAGCGTGCTCCAGTGGGACAAGGACGACTGCGCCGCCGTCGGCCTGGTCAAGTTCGACCTGCTCGGCCTGGGCATGCTCTCCGCGCTGCACTACGGGTACGACATGATCGGGATGAGCCTGGACCTCGGCGACATGTCGCTGGAGGACCCGGAGGTCTACGACATGCTCTGCCGGGCCGACTCGGTCGGGGTGTTCCAGGTGGAGAGCCGTGCCCAGATGGCCACCCTGCCCCGGCTGCGCCCCCGGACGTTCTACGACCTGGTGGTCGAGGTGGCGCTGATCCGGCCCGGCCCGATCCAGGGCGGCTCGGTGCACCCGTACATCCGGCGCAAGAGCGGGCAGGAGGAGGTGACCTTCCCGCACCCGCTGATGCGCAACGCGCTGGAGAAGACGCTGGGCGTACCGCTGTTCCAGGAGCAGTTGATGCAGCTCGCCATCGACCTGGCCGGGTTCGACGCGGCCGGGGCCGACGAGTTGCGCCGGGCGATGGGGGCCAAACGGTCGGTGGAGCGGATGGCGAAGATCGCCGACCGGCTCTATCGGGGCATGGCCGAGCGTGGCATCACCGGGGAGCTGGCCGACGACGTCTACCGCAAGCTCACCGCGTTCGCCAGCTACGGCTTCCCGGAGAGCCACGCGATGAGCTTCGCCTACCTGGTCTACGCCAGTTCCTGGCTCAAGCGCTACCACCCGGGCCCGTTCCTGGCCGCGCTGCTCAGCGCCCAGCCGATGGGCTTCTACTCGCCGCAGACCCTGGTCGACGACGCCCGCCGGCACGGCGTGGAGGTACGCCGCCCGGACGTCAACGCCAGCGGCGCGAAGCCGGTGCTGGAGTCCACCCCGCAGACCCGCTGGGGCAGCCGGCCCGGTGAGCCGCCGCACGCCTGGGGGCTGGGCGGTCCGGCCGTACGGCTGGGGCTGTCCAGCGTGCGTACGCTCGGCGATCCGGTGGCCGAGCGGATCGAGGCGGAACGGACGGCGCACGGGCCGTACCGCGACATGCCGGATCTGGCCCGGCGGGTGGGGCTGACCGCAGCTCACCTGGAGGCGCTGGCCACCGCGGACGCCTTCGCCTGTTTCGGGCTGAGCCGGCGGCAGGCGCTCTGGGCGGCCGGCGCGGCGGCGCAGGACCGGCCGGATCGCCTGCCCGGCACGGTGACCGGCGCGACGGCACCCACCCTGCCCGGCATGGAGGAGGTGGACCGGCTGGTCGCCGACGTGTGGGCCACCGGCCTGTCCCCGGAGCACCACCCGGCCCGGTTCATCCGTCCCCGGCTGGACGCCCTGGGCGCGGTGCCGATCGACCGGCTGGGGCGGGTGGAGCCGGGCCGCCGGATCCGGGTCGGCGGGATCGTCACCCACCGGCAGCGCCCGGCGACCGCAGGCGGGGTCACCTTCCTCAACCTGGAGGACGAGACCGGCATGCTCAACGTCACCTGCTCGCCGGGGCTGTGGCAGCGGCACCGGCGGGTGGCCCGGACCAGCGCCGCGCTGGTGGTGCGCGGGCTGTTGCAGCGGCACGAGGGAGTGGTCAACCTGGTCGCCGACCGGCTGGACGCGATCGAGCCCCCGGTCAGCCCCGCGTCCCGCGACTTCCGCTGACCAACCCGCCGCCGACGGCGTGCCTCGCCGCACATGATCGGCCGGGCAGGCCCTAGGCTCGACCGGGTGGAACAGACCCCGAATCCGGCCGGGCCGCCGCTCACCCCCCGTACCGCCGTGGTCTGGTCGGTGCTCCGCGCCGAGTTGGACCGTCGGCCCGCCGCCGAGCTGACCGTGCTCGACGTCGGCGGCGGCACCGGTGGCTTCGCCGTGCCACTGGCCCGGGCCGGGCACCGGGTCACCGTGGTCGACGCCAGTCCCGACGCGCTGGCCGCGCTCAGCCGCCGGGCCGCCGAGGCCGGGGTGGCGCAGCGGGTACGCGCGGTGCAGGGCGACGGGGACGCCCTCGCCGGACTGGTCGAGCCGGCCAGCGTGGACCTGGTGCTCTGCCACGCCGTCCTGGAGGTTGTCGATGACCCGGTGCCGGTGGTGGCCGCGCTGGCCGGGGCGCTGCGGCCGGGCGGTGCGGCCAGCGTGCTGGTCGCCGGGCGGGCGGCGGCGGTGCTCGGCCGGGCGATGAACGGCCACCTGGACGTGGCGACGACGCTCGCCGCCGACCCCGACGGCAGCGCCGGCCCCCGAGACACGCTGCGGCGACGCTTCGACGCCGACGGCGCCACCGCGCTACTGGCCGCCGCCGGGCTCGCCGTCGAGGAGATCCACGGCGTACGCGTGCTCGCCGACCTGCTGCCCGCGGCCGTGGCGGACGGCCAGCCGGGCGCCCTGCTGGAGCTGGAACGGGCGTTGGCCGCCCGGCCGCCCTGGCGGGATCTGGCGGCGCAACTGCACCTGTTCGCCCGCCGTCCGGCATGACCGGCATGACCGGCCCGGGCGGGTCGGCGTGGGAACCCTCGGTGTTAGGAGGGGTCCCCTCCTATGCACCAGGCGTTAACAAGGTGCCCTTCCTTACACCCGTCGCGCCGGAGTACGGCGGGGGGAGCCTCGCCGACGTGCTGCCCAGCGCGCTCGCGGTGCTCGGCGTGCCCGGTGCCGTCGACCTGCTCGGCCTCGGCGTCGACCTGCCCGGTGTACGCCGGATCGCGGTGCTGCTCGTCGACGGGCTCGGGTGGTACCAGATCCCGACCGCCGCGCCATACGCGCCGACCCTGGCCGGGCTGACCGCGGCGGCCGGTCGGCCACTCACCTGCGGCTTCCCCTCCACCACCCCGGTCAGCCTGGTCACCCTGGGTACCGGGGCGGCGCCCGGCGCGCACGGGGTGCTCGGCTTCACGCTGCGGGTGCCCGGCACCGAGCGGGTGCTCAACCACATCGAGTGGTCCGGCGACCCGTCGCCGCTGCGCTGGCAGCCGGTCGCCACCCAGTTGCAGCGGGCCCGGGCCGCCGGGGTGGCGGTGACCGTGGTCAGCCGGCCGGAGTTCGGCGGCAGCGGGCTGACCCTGGCCGCGAACCGGGGCGGTGACTACCGGGGCGCGGCCGGGGTCGACGCGGTGGCCGCCACGATGCTGACCGCGCTGACCGCCGGGCGCGGCCCGACCCTGGTCTCCGGCTACCACCCCGACGTGGACCGCGACGGGCACCTCAGCGGCGTCGACTCGGCGCCCTGGCGGGCCTCGGTGGCCGAGGTGGACGGGATGCTGGCCCGGTTGGTGGACGGGTTGCCGCCGGACGGGGCGTTGCTGGTCACCGCCGACCACGGCCAGCTCGACGTGCCCGCGGAGCACCGGTTAGACCTGGACACCGACCCCCGGTTGACCGACGGGGTGCGGGTGGTCGCGGGTGAGCCCCGGGTGCGGTACCTGCACACCGCGCCGGGTGCCACCGCCGACGTGGTGGCGGCCTGGTCGGCCGTGCTCGGCGACGCCGCCCGGGTGATGGTGCGGGACGAGGCGGTGGCCACCGGCTGGTTCGGGCCGGTGCCCGAGGCGCACCTGGAGCGGGTCGGCGACGTGGTGGTGGTCTGCAACGACACGTACGCCGTGCTGGCCAGCCGGTCGGAGAGCCCGATGGTGTCCCGGCTGGTGGCCTTCCACGGGGCGGACACCGCGGCCGAGATGACGATTCCGCTGCTGGTGCTGCGGGGCTGACCGGCCGTCTGCGTCCCACCCCCGGGTTAACCTGCCGGGGTGGGACGCAGCCAGTCGTTGCCCCGGGGCGGCGATCCCCGGTTCGGGCCGGACTCCGACGACGCCGGCTGCTCGATCCTGCACGTCGACATGGACGCCTTCTTCGCCTCGGTAGAGGTGCGGCACCGGCCGGAGTTGCGCGGAAAGGCCGTCGTGGTCGGCGGGGTCGGTCCGCGCGGCGTGGTCAGTTCGGCCAGCTACGAGGCCCGGCGGTACGGCGTCCGCAGCGCGATGCCGACGATGCGGGCCCGGGCGCTCTGCCCGCACGCGGTGTTCCTGCCACCGGACTTCAGTCGCTACTCGGCCGCCTCGCGGGCGGTCATGCAGATCTTCCGGGACGTCACGCCGCTGGTCGAGCCGCTCTCCCTGGACGAGGCGTTCCTGGACGTCGCGGGGGCCCGGCGACTGTTCGGCCCGCCGGCCGCGATCGCCCGCCGGATCCGCGAGCGGGTCGCCGCCGAGCAGGAGCTGACCTGTTCGGTGGGGGTGGCGTCGAGCAAGTTCGTGGCCAAGCTCGGGTCGACCCGGGCCAAGCCGGACGGCCTGCTCGTGGTCCCGGCCGCGCAGGTCCTCGACTTCCTCCATCCGCTGCCGGTGGCCGCTCTGTGGGGAGTGGGGGAGCGGGCCGAGCAGAGCCTGCTGCGGCTCGGGCTGCGGACGGTGGGCGACCTGGCCCAGGCCCCGCCGGGGATGCTGCGGACCGCGGTCGGCGCGGCGGCGGCCGCGCACCTGCACGAGTTGGCGTGGGGGCGCGATCCGCGTCGGGTCAGCCCGGAGCACGCGGAGAAGTCGATCGGCGCGGAGGTCACCTTCGACGTCGATGTCCGAGATCCGACCGAGATTCGGCGCACGCTGCTGGGGCTCGCCGAGAAGGTCGGTGCCCGGCTGCGCGCTGCCGGGCAGGTGGGACGCACCGTGTCACTCAAGGTGCGGATGGCCGATTTCCGCACGGTGAGCCGGTCGCGCACCCTCGACGTGCCCACCGACGTGGCCCGGGAGATGTTCGACACGGTCTGGTCGCTCTACACCGCTCTGGCACCGGGTGAGCGGATTCGCCTCGTCGGCGTACGGGCGGAGGGTCTGACGTCGGCGGACGAGACACCCCGGCAGCTCGCGCTCGGTGCGCCCGAGCGGGGCTGGCGCGAGGCGGAGGTCGCGGCGGACGCCGCGGCTGCCCGATTCGGGCGGTCCGTCATAGGACCGGCCAGTCTTCTCGGTGGGCGTGATCCCCGACGAAATGAAAATCCGACGCGGCCGTAGGTCGTCCCGCTTTCCGACGCGCGAGGGCCCTCGTAGACTTGCGGGTAAGCAGCCGGTTGGCTGCCACGGTCTGTCGGTCCGACCGGACCGACCAACGTGACCGGGGAGGAGTGCCGTGCCGCTCTCGGAGCACGAGCAGCGGCTGTTCGAGCAGATCGAGCGGTCGCTTGCCGAGGACCCCAAGTTCGCCTCGGCCGTGCGCGCCAGCGACCCGCGTTTCCACGCGCGGCGTCGCCTGCTCGTCGCTGCCGGCGTGATCGTCGCTGGCCTGGCGTTGTTGGTCTATGGCGCGGTGATCAAGACTCCGCCGTTGGCAGTGGCGGGATTCGTTGTCATGCTGGCCTCGGCCGCGTTCGCGGTGCAGTCGCACCGTCGGGCGCAGTCACCGGACCTGCACGTCGTCGGAGGCACGGCGAGTCGTCGCCGGTCCCGGGGACGGTCCGGCCGCCGGTCGGGGGGTTTCCTCGACCGGATGGAGGACCGGTGGCGTCAGCGCCCGGAGGGGCACCGCTGACCCGCTGTTCCTGACGGCGGGACATCCGTCCCGGACCTGACCGGTCCGGGGCGTTCCGGCGTGCGACGGACGTGTTCGTCCGGGTGCCCTTCGGGGTGCCCAGGGCGAGGGCTGCGACGTGGCGCGCTGAGCGCTGCCCAGCGGGCGGTGACAGAAGACCACGCGGCGTGCAAAGACCCGCGGCGGCAGAAGACCACCCGGCGATGTAAGGCCATGTCCGCGAAGGAAGAACCACGACGGGCCGGGTACCGGTGGACATCCACCGGTACCCGGCCCGTGCCGTCGTGCCCCGGTCCGGGCGGCGGTCAGCGACTCGCGCGGTTCGCGATCAGCCGACGCGGACTGAACCGCAGCAGCCGGTGGCGTACCTGACCGCCGGAGTTCACCAGCCGCGACGAGGTGTCCGCCACGGTGGTGCGCCAGCGTTGCAGCACCGACGGCGGCAACATGGTCGCCATCAGTCGGGTACGCCGGTCGGCCCGCTCGGCCAGCGCACCGCGTACCGTCCGCAGGGCCGTGGGCAGCGGCTCGCCGGTCAGCGGGTCGCGCGCGTACCGGGCCCGCTCCTCGGCGCGGCCGAGCAGACGGGCCGCCGTGCCGGCCCCGGTGTCCGGTGCGAGGGCCTCCCGGACCAGCCGGTCGGCGGTCGCCCGGGGGGTCTCCGTCCGGTCCACCCGGATCCGGTAGTCGACCAGGGTGTCGAGCAGTTCGTCCCAGGCGGCGTGTGCGTCCGCCCGTGCCCGGTCCGGGTCGGCGCCGACCGTCATCGCCGGTCGGTGCTCCCCGGTGGCGGTCGCCTCCGACGCGTCGACCGTCCGGACCACCGGCGCGGGTCGACCTCGCCGGTGGCGCAGCGCGAGTCGGCGCAGCGCCGGCACGGCGAGCAGGGCCAGCAGGGCGAGTACGCCCACGGCGAGCAGCCAGGGCCAGCGCGGCGCCTGCTGGGTGGGCGCGCCCGGGGCGGCGCCGAGGGCCGGGTCGTCGCCCTCCTCGAACTGGTTCGGCCCGGCGTCCGGTCCGGCCGACGGGTCGTCCGCGTCGGGCGCGTCCGTGGGGTCGGTCTGCGGGGTGTTCTCCTCCGGGGCGTCGACGTCCGGCGCCCAGGCGGAGCGGGCCGAGCCCGGCACGCCGTAGGTCGGGGTGGCGTCGAAGGGCACCCACCCGATCTGGTCGAAGTACACCTCGGTCCAGGCGTGCAGGTTCCGGTTGGTCAGGGTGAGCGTGTCAGCGGTACGCCGGCTGCCGTTGGTGAACCCGAAGGCCACCCGGGCGGGGATGCCGGCGTCGCGGACCATCCAGGCCAGCGCTGCCGCGTACTGCTGGCAGTAGCCGGCCTTGTTCTCCAGGAAGTCGAGGATCTCCTGCCCGCTGGTGCCCTGCTCGGTGCTGAGCTGGTAGGTGAAGCCGTTGTCCTCGGAGAAGTAGTCGTAGATCGCGCGCACCTTGTCGTACTCGGTGCGCTGGCCCCGGATCAGGTTCGCCACCAGGGCCCGCACCTCGGGCACGTCGGGGGTGACGGTCTGCTGGACCCGCCGGGGATCGTCGGCGGACAGCGCCCGGACCGAGCGCAGGGCCTGCGGCGTGTACGTCGAGCGGACGTAGTCGAACGAGTACGACTTCTCCCGGGAGTTCTCCCGGTTCGAGAAGACCACCTGCAGGTCCTGGTCGTAGAACCAGTTCCGGTCCAGGTCGGTGAAGTCGACCGGCTCGGCGTACACCGGCAGCAGCGGCATGGCCAGGGCCCGGGTCACCTCCACGGTGGCCCGGTGCCGGGTCCGCTCGACCCCTCGTACCTGCTGGTCCGACGGGTCGGGCAGTTCACCGGTGACCCGGCCGCCGTTCGGACCGCGTACCCGGAAGCCGTCGCCGCGTAGCTCGTCGGCGACGCCGAAGCGCAGGTAGAACGGATTCTCCTCGGTGGTGGTCACCGTCACCAGGTCGGTGGTCTCGGACTGGTTGAGCGTGCCGCTGAGCGCGGCGAACAGGTCGACCCGGCCGGGGGAGCCGCCGAAACCCTGCCCGCCCAGACCGTTGCCGACACCGGAGTTCAGGTTGCTCATCAGACCGGAGGTCATGCCCGGTATGGCCAGCGGCACCAGGACGGCCAGCGCCAGGCCCACCACCGCCAGTCGTCGTCCGGCGGCGGCCAGTGGGGACGCCTCCCAGACGTCGACGTCGCGGCCGTCGCCGGTGAACCGCCGGCCGAACCGCCGGACCCGGTCGACGTTGTCGGTGACCAGCAGCCAGAGGAAGCCGGCGGCTCCGATGGCGAACGGCAGCGGCGGGACGCTGTCCACGTAGACCGCCACCGGCACCGAGTAGATGGCCAGCATCGGCAGACCGGCCAGGGCGGGCCGTCGCAGCCCGACACAGAGCACGTCCACCAGCACCGCGACCCCGCCGACGCCGAGCACCGTGATGAACAGCAGCGGGTCGGTGTCGGGCACCTTCACGCCGTGCGAGCGCATGTCGTCGACCGAGGTGCTGAGCAACTCGGCGAAGTGCCCGAAGGTGGCCGGCGTGGGCAGCACCGCGAGCAGTTCCTCGCCGCTGGGGAACAGCCAGGTCAGGGCCAGGGCGAGGCCGGCGACCATGGCCAGGATCTGGGCCCACAGCGGGGTCCGGCCGAGCCGGGCCAGGGCCGCCGCGGCGGCCACCGCGGCCACCGCGATGACCGACTGCACCAGCCAGGTCCACTGTTGGAAGATGGCCGACAGGGGCGCGGCGGCGAGCAGGGTCGCGGCGGCGGCCACCAGACCCAGGTTCCGATGGGCGATCATGAGGGGGACCTTCCGTTCATCGCACGCCGCCGGCCACCGTCTCGGCCATCGCGGCCCGCAGGGCGAAACCCTGCGAGCCCCGGCCGGCCTGCGGCCAGAGCGCCGGCAACCGGCCGCCGTGGTCGACGCCGATCACCCGCCAGCCGGACTGCATCAGGGCCAGCGCGGCGGTGTCGTGTGCCTGGTCGGCCTCGGTCCGGGCCGGCGCCGGCAGGTTCAGCCAGGCGGAGCTGTCCAGCAGGAAGCAGACGCAGGTGGCGCCGTTGGCCCGCAGTCCGGCCAGCACCTCCGCCTCGGCGGTGCTCAGCGACCCGAAGACGCCGATGATCAGGCCGCCGTCGGAGCGCTGCCGGACGTGTTGCACCAGGGTGGTGATCTCGACGCGTTGGTCCAGCCGGACCTCCGCGAGCTGGTCGAGCAGCAGACCGTCACCGGCGCCCTCGGTCGCGTTCACGTCCGCGCCGGAGCCGGTGACCAGGCGCAGCTTGTAGCCGGCCTGACGCAGGTGCACGGCGATGCTGGCGGCGGCCGAGACCGCCCACTCGAAACTGGCCGTCGGGCCGTCGCCCTGGTGGCCGTACGCGCGGGTGTCCAGCAGGACGGTCGCGCGGCTCTCCCAGGGCTGTTCCTCCCGGCGCACCATCAGCTCCCCGGTGCGCGCGGTCGACTTCCAGTGCACCCGGCGCAGGTCGTCGCCGCGCCGGTACTCGCGGGTCGCCGCGTCGTCCTCGCCGTGCACCGCCACCGAGCGGGCCCGGCTCTCGCCGCTGCCGGCGTACTCACCGGGCAGCCGCACCGCCGGCAGCGGCACCACCTGCGGCACCACGGTCAGCGAGTCGGTGCCCGGGAAGGCCCGGCTCAGTTCGCACAGCCCGAACGGGTCGGTCATCCGGACCACCAGCGGCCCCACCTCGTACCGGCCGCGCACGTCGGCCCGCACGGTGTACGCGACCGAGCTGGCCTGGTGCGCGCCGAGCCGTTCCAGCACCACCCGGGGCCGGCTGCCGAGCGCGTACGGCAGTCGGTCCTCCAGCAGCAGGGTGCCGGTGGGCAACCGGGACAGGTTCTGCAACCGCAGCACCATCCGGGCGGTGGCGCCGACCGGCACCCGGTGCGGGTCCAGCGAGCGGTGACAGGCCAGCTTGTAGCGGCTGCGGCCGACGTAGAGCGCGGCGAGCAGCGGGAGGACGGCCAGCAGCACGGCCACCCGCAGCAGGTCCTTCTCGCCGAGGATGCCGGCGGAGACGGCGGCCGCCAGCGCGGCGGCCAGGAAGGATCGACCGCGGGTGGTCAGGCCGCGGAGGCCGTCACGCACGTCACGGCCTCCGGGGTTCGAACGGGGCCCGACCGTTGCCGTTGCCGTTGCCGGCCGGCGGCCGGGTGTCGTACGGCGAGCGCTGGCGGTCGTGCGGCAACGGCAACCGGTGCACCAGGTCCGCCACGATCGCGTCGGTGGTACGCCGGGCGAGCTGGGCGTCGGCGGTGGGGATGAGCCGGTGCGCCAGGACCGGTACGGCGAGTACCTGGAGATCGTCGGGCAGGACGTAGTCGCGCCCGTCGAGGGCGGCCACCGCGCGGGCGGTGCGCAGCATTTGCAGGGTGCATCGCGGGGACGCGCCGAGCCGCAGGTCGGGTGCCTCGCGGGTGGCGGTGACCAGGTCGATCGCGTACTGCTTGACCGCGTCGGCGACGTGCACCTGCCGGACGTGACCGATCAGCCGGCGCACGGTGTCGGCGTCGGAGACCGGGCGCAGCGCCGGCAGCGGGTCCACCGCGCCGTGGGCGTCGAGCATCGCCAGCTCGGCGCTGGGGTCGGGGTAGCCCATCGCGATCCGGGCGGTGAAGCGGTCCCGCTGCGCCTCCGGCAGGGGGTACGTGCCCTCCATCTCGATCGGGTTCTGGGTGGCGATCACCATGAACGGGGTCTGCAACTGGTACGTCACCCCGTCGACGGTGACCTGCCGCTCCTCCATGCACTCCAGCAGCGCGGACTGGGTCTTCGGCGAGGCCCGGTTGATCTCGTCGCCGACGACCAGGTTGGCGAAGACGGCACCCGGCCGGAACTCGAAGTCGTGCGTCTCCTGGTTGTAGACGCTGACGCCGGTGACATCGCTGGGCAGCAGGTCGGGGGTGAACTGGATGCGGCGCACGGAGCAGTCGATGGAGCGGGCGAGGGCCTTGGCCAGCTTGGTCTTGCCGACGCCGGGCACATCCTCGATGAGCAGATGACCCTCGGCGAGCAGGACGGCCAGAGCGAGCCGCACGGTGGCGGTCTTGCCCTCGATGACCTGTTCGATGTTGGCCACGATGGCGTCGCTCGCTGCGCGGAACTCGTCGTGCGGCAGCAGTCCGCCAACTTCGTCCCAGGTCTGTTGTGTCACGGGCCTCCTCCTCGTCGCTGTCACGGCAGCTCTGTATAGAGCACCTGGACCCGCCGTTGGGTTCGCGACGTGCGAGCCTCGTCTGCCGCAGCAATCTCATTGGCCTCTCAGGCTAACCATGTTTCTCGCCAACGCCGACCGGCGCAGGTGTTTGGGTGCTTAGAGGGCTATTTGTCGTTCACACAGCGCATGTCGTCGGTTCTGCCGGGTAAGCGGCGCCGGACGCCCCGACACCTGACCGAGGAGGGACATGCGCGACCGGACGCAGACCCCGTGGGGCCGTCCCGGCCCGGGGGTGTCCGGCGACCGTGCCACCGGGCGTTGACATGGAGACGGCACCGGCATCCGAGGTGCTCCCGGCCGGGCGGGCGGCGTCGTGATCCTCGCCGTGACGCTCGCCTGGCAGCTCGGGCTGGCGGCCTGCGTACCGCTGCTGACCCGGCGCCTCGGGCGGAACGCCGGCTACCCGCTGGCCGTCGGCTACCTGGTCGCGGCCGGACTGCTGCTCACCCGGCTGCCGACGATCCTGGACGACCGGTACGTCACCCTCGGCTGGCGGTGGCTGCCCGGCCTCGGAGTCGACGCCGCGCTGCGGATGGACGCGCTCGGCCTGGTCTTCGCGCTGCTGGCGCTCGGCGTCGGCGCGCTGATCATGGCCTACTGCCCGCGCTACCTCAACGTCGACGACGACGGGCAGGAGCGGGTGTACGCCACCATGACCCTGTTCGCCGCCGCGATGCTGGGCCTGGTGCTCGCCGACGACCTGCTGGTCCTCTTCGTCTTCTGGGAGCTGACCTCCATCCTCTCGTTCGTCCTGATCGGACAGGGCGGACGCCCGGCGGCCACCGGCCCGGCCGTGCAGGCGCTGCTGGTCACCGTGGCCGGCGGGCTCGCCCTGCTGACCGCGATCGTGTTGCTGGCGGTGCAGACCGGCACCACCAGCCTGGAGACGATCGTCGCCGAGCCGGAGCGGCTGCACGGTGGCACTGCCTGGGCGGCCGGGGCCCTGATCGTGCTCGCCGCGATCACCAAGTCGGCCCAACTGCCGTTCCACTTCTGGCTGCCCGGCGCGATGGTGGCGATCACCCCGGTGAGCGCGTACCTGCACGCGGCGACGATGGTCAAGGCCGGTATCTACCTGCTGATGCGCTTTTCCGCCGTGTTCGGCGGCACGGTGGTGTGGGACGTCACACTGATGTCGGTCGGGCTGCTCACCGCGATCGTCGGCGCGCTGCTGGCGCTGCGGCAGTACGACCTCAAGGCGCTGCTGGCGTACTCGACCGTCAGCCAGCTCGGGCTGCTGGTCGGCGTGATCGGCGTGGGCACCCCGGCGGCCGACGCGGCGGCGATCCTGTACACCGTCGCGCACGCGTTGTTCAAGGCGACGCTGTTCATGCTGGTCGGCATCATCGACCACCAGGCGGGCAGCCGGGACGTCCGGGAGCTGTCCGGCCTGCACCGGGTGATGCCGGTGACGGTCTGGCTCACCGTGCTGGCCGCGATGTCGATGGCGGGGTTGCCGCCGACCATCGGGTTCGTCGGCAAGGAGGCGATCTTCGAGGCATTCGGCGATGCACACGGCGTCGGCCGGCTGGGCTGGGTCGCCGCCGGGCTCGGTGTCGTCGCCTCGGTGCTCACCTTCGCGTACGCGGCCCGCCTGGTGCACGGGATGGTCGAGGGGCCGACCCGGCAGCGGCGCCTGCGCGAACCCTCCTGGGCGTTCCTCGCCCCGGCGGCGGTCGCCGCGGTGACGGCGACCGTGCTCGGTCCGGCGGTCTCGGTGCTGAGTCCACTGGTGGAACGCGCCGCCGACGCGGCCCGGCCGGAGGGCACACCGCCGTACCTGGCGTTCTGGCACGGCTTCACGCCTGCCCTGGGCCTCAGCGCCGCCACCGTGCTGCTGGGCACGGTGATGTTCCTCGGCCGGGTCCGGGTGGACCGGCTGCTGCGGGCCGTACCCACCACACCGCCCTTCGCCGAGCTGGTCGAACGCGGCCGGCGACGGTTGCTCCGGGTCGGCGCGCTGGTGGCCCGCCCGGCGCACGCCACCGGCCCGGCGCCCTTCCTGGTCCGCCCGCTGCTGGCGGTGGTGGTGCTGGCGGCGGGGGCCGCGCTGCTGGCCGACGTCGCGCCCCTGCCACACGTCGACCCGGCCCGCCCCGGCGACTGGCTGCTGGTCGGCCTACTCGTCACGACGCTCGCCGGTCTGCTGACGGTGCGGTCCGCGCTGGCCGCGATCGGGCTGACCGGGGTGGTGGGTCTGCTGCTGTCGGCCTGGTTCCTGACGGTCGGCGCACCGGACGTGGCACTGACCCTGATGCTGGTCGAGGTGCTGACTGCGGTCGTCGTGATGCTGGCCCTGCGCCAGCAGCCGGACCGGCTGGTCCCGGTCGGGCGGCGCTGGTCGGTGACCGCCGCCGCCGCGCTCGCGGTGGTGACCGGTGTCGCCTCGGCGGCCGGCACCGCCGTGCTGACCGGCCGGGGCGAACCGTCCGGCCCGGGACGGTGGTACCTCGACCGGGCGGAGGAGTTGACCGGCGGCGCGAACGTGGTCAACACCATCCTGGTCGACTTCCGCGCCCTGGACACCCTGGGCGAGGCGGTGGTGCTCGCGGTGGTGGCTCTCGGGCTCGTCCGGCTCGGCGGTGACCGCCCGGCCCGGCCCGACGTCGGCGACCCGGCCGACGACGATGTGGTGCTCGCGTTCGCCTACCGGATGCTGGCACCGGTGATGCTGGTCGTCTCGGCGCTGCTGTTCCTGCGCGGGCACGAGGCCACCGGCGGCGGATTCATCGGGGCGCTGCTCGCCGGCACGGCGGTCGGGCTCGGGCAACTGGCCCACCCTGGCGGCGCGCCCCTGCTGGGCCGGTTGCCGGCGGTGCCGCTGGTGGCCGCCGGGTTGCTGATCGCCGTCTGCGCCGGGTCGGCCCCGCTGGCCGTCGGCGAACCCCTGCTCACCCCGCTCGGCCTGAGCACGCCCGGCCCGCTGCCGACGCTCTCCACCGCGCTGGTGTTCGACCTCGGCGTCTACCTGATGGTCCTGGCGCTGGTGGTGGCCGCCGTCCGGCGGCTCGGGCTGCCCGCCGGCGCCCCGCCCGCCGCCGCCCCGCCCGTCGGCGCCGCCCGATGAGCGCCGCCGTGCTCGTCGGCACGCTGGTCGCCGCCGGGGTGTTCCTGCTGGTCCGGCCCGGACACCTGCGCGTGGTGCTGGGCTTCGTCCTGCTCGGGCACGCGGTCAACGTGCTGCTGCTGGCCGCCGGCGGGCTCGGCCGCCGCACGGCACCGGTCCGCGAGGTGGGCCCGGACACGGCGGACCCGCTGCCGCAGGCGTTCGTACTGACCGCGATCGTGATCACCTTCGGGGTCACCGTGCACCTGCTGGGCCTGCTGCGGCGCGGCTCCGCAGACCCGGACGCCGACGCCGACGGTCCCGGTGGGGTCATCGACCCGGACGGCCCGGGCGAGACCGACGCCGACGAGCGCGCCGGGGACGGCGACCCCGAGGGCGGCCCGGCACCGACCGGACCGGACGGGGGCCGGCGGTGACCCTGCTGCTCCTGTTCCCGGTCGCCGGGCCCCTGCTGGTGGCCGGTGGGCTGATCGCCCTGCCGGGTCGGCTCCGGACACACCGGGTCGCCGCACTGGTGACCACCGTCGCCGTGCTGGCGGCGGGCGTGTCGCTGCTGGTGACCACCACCGTCGCCGGGGACATCCCGGTGCTGAGGGTCGGCGGCTGGCCGCCACCGGTGGCCATCAGCCTCGCCGCCGACGCGTTCGGCGCCTTGCTGGTCACCGTGTCGGCGGTGGTGGTGCTCGGCTGTCTGGTGTCGGCCGTGGGCTCCGGCGACGACCGCCGCCCGTACTTCCTGCCGCTGGTGCTGGTGCTCTCGGCCGGGTCGTACGGCGCGTTCCTCACCACCGACCTGTTCAACCTGTTCGTGCTGATCGAGGTCATGCTGGTGCCCTCGTACGTGCTGTTGAGCCTCGCCGGAGGCATCGGGCGCGGCGGCGCGGGCCGGGTGTACGTGTCGACGAACCTGCTCGGCTCCACCCTGCTGCTGTGCGGGGTGGCGTTGGTCTACGGCACCACCGGAGCGGTCGGACTGGGAGACCTCGCCGGGGCGGCCCGCGACGAGCCGGCTGTGGCGGTGGCCGGCGGGGTGGTGCTGCTAGCCCTGGGCGTCAAGAGCGCGCTGGTCCCGGTGCACGACTGGCTGCCCCGCACCTATCCGGTGGCCTCGCCGGTGGTGGTGGCGCTCTTCTCCGGCCTGCTGACCAAGGTGGGTCTCTACGCCGTCATCCGGATCTACGCGGTGGTGTACGGCGGCGACCCGGCGTACCACTGGCTGCTCGGCCTGGTGGCGCTGCTGTCGATGGTGGTCGGCGTGCTCGGCGCGGTCGGCGAGGGTTCGATGCGCCGGATCCTCGTCTTCCACATGGTCAGCCAGATCGGCTACGTGCTGCTCGGCGTGGCACTGTTCACCGCCGCGAGCCTGGCCGCGGCGGTGTACTACCTGGCCCAGTACGTGCTGGTGAAGGCGGCGCTACTGCTCTGCGCGGCGGCGGTACGCGCCGGCCGGGGCACCGACCGGCTGGACGGCACCGGTGGGCTCGCCGTGCAGCGCCCCGCGTTGGCCCTTGCCTTCGCCGGTGCGGCGCTGTCGCTGGCCGGCCTGCCGCCGTTCTCCGGCTTCCTGGCGAAGTTCCTGTTGCTGCGGGCCGCCGCCGAGGTCGACGCGTGGTGGGCGATGACGGTGGCGGTGCTGGTCAGCCTGGTCACCCTGCTCTCCATGCTGAAGATCTGGAGCGCGTTGTTCACCGGTGAGCCGGCCACCGACGCGGTCACCGGCCGGATCGGGCGGTTGCTGGTCGCCCCGCCGCTGGCCCTGGCCGTGCTCTCGCTGGTCGCGGGGCTGGCCGCGCAGCCGCTGCTGACGGTGGCGGACACGGTGGCGGACGGACTGCGCGACCCGGCCGGCTACGTGCGGGCGGTGACCGGGCGATGAGCGCGACACCGGCGCTGGCCCGCCGGACGGTGGTTCGCCTGGGCCGGATCCTGCGGTTCACCGGCTACTTCGCGGTCCGGCTGGTGCAGGCGAACCTGGCCGTGGCATGGGAGATCCTCACGCCGGGGTCGCGACTGGAACCGGCGGTGGTGCGGGTGCCGCTGCGGGCCGGCACCGACGTCGAGGTCGCCGCGGTGGCCCTGGCGGTCAGCCTGACCCCGGGCACGCTGACCCTGGCGATCCGGCGGAAGCCGGCGACCCTCTGGGTGCACGGCGTGTACGCCGCCGACCCGGTCGCGTTCCGCCGCGAGGTCACCGAACTGGAGTGGCGGGTGCTCGCCGCGATCCGCCCGGCCACGCACCCGGCCGGCGACGGTCGACCCGACGACGACGGCTCCTCCGACGACGGTGGTCCGTCCGAGAACGACCCGCCCGAGACGTGGAGGCCGCGATGATCCTGCTGGACGTGGTGCTGGTGGTGCTGGCATGCGCGATGGCGGTGGTGATCGGCCGGCTGGTACGCGGACCGGCCGACGCCGACCGGGCCGCCGCGCTGGACCTGGGCTTCTTCGTCTTCCTGGCCGCCCTGGCGGTGCTCGCCGCCCGGCTGGACGCGCCGGACCTGCTGGACCTGGTGCTCACCGGGACGCTGGTGAGTTTCCTGGCCACGGTGGCGATGGCTCGACTGGTGCACCGGGGGCAGCGGTGATCCGCACGGTACTGGCCTGGGCGCTGCTGCTGCTCGGCACCGTCCTGATCTCGATCAGCGCGGTGGGCCTGGTCCGCCTGCCCGACGTCTACCACCGGATGAACGCGGTCGCCAAGGCGGCCAGCCTCGGCCTCAGTTGTGTGCTGCTCGGCGTGCTGCTGCTGATCCCGAGCGTGCGTACCGCCGTGGTGGTGCTGGTGGCGGTCGGCCTGCAACTGTTCACCGCCCCGGTGGGTGGCTACGCGCTGGCCCGCGCGGCGTACCGGGCCGGTGCGCCGCTGGCCCCGATCACCCGCTACGACGAGCTCGACGGCCGGGTCGGCGACGGTCGCCCCGACACCGGCTGACGGGGTACTGGGCGGCAGTGCCCGAGGGGTCGCGGTACACTGCCGGTCATGGCCGGAGTCTTCCTGCTTCTTACCGAGCCGTGCTGACGCGCTGACAGGCGCGACAGCACGGCGGCCCCTCCTGTGCGAGGGGCTTTTTCGTGCCCGCCGAGGCCCGGGGCGGGCCGCCGAGCACGGACACGAGACCAGCCAGCACGGAGAAGACCCCGCCGGTCGACGCGAGGAGAAGGCCATGACCGAGGCAGCTACCAACGACACCCCACCGTTCCGGTACACCGCCGTGCTGGCCGACGAGATCGAACGCCGCTGGCAGGATCACTGGGAACGCGAGGGCAGCTTCCACGCGCCGAACCCGTCCGGCCCGCTGGCCGACCCGGCCCACCCGCGCTCCGGCGCGGAGAAGCTGTACGTGCTGGACATGTTCCCGTACCCGTCCGGCGCGGGGCTGCACGTCGGGCACCCGCTGGGCTACATCGGCACCGACTGTTACGCCCGCTACCAGCGGATGGCCGGGCGCAACGTGCTGCACGCGATGGGCTTCGACGCGTTCGGCCTGCCCGCCGAGCAGTACGCGGTGCAGACCGGCACCCACCCCCGGACGACCACCGTGGCCAACATCGAGCGGTACCGGGAGCAGTTGCGGCGGCTGGGGCTGGCCCACGACCAGCGGCGCTCGGTGGCCACCATCGACACCGACTTCTACCGCTGGACGCAGTGGATCTTCCTGCAGATCTTCAACTCCTGGTACGACCGCGAGGCCGGTCGGGCCCGCCCGATCAGCGAGCTGATCGCCGAGTTCGCCGGGGGTACCCGGCGTACTCCGGACGGTCGGCCGTGGGCCGAGCTGTCGTCCGCCGAGCGTCGCGCGATCGTCGACGACCACCGCCTGGCGTACGTGTCGCAGGCGCCGGTGAACTGGTGCCCCGGTCTGGGCACGGTGCTGGCCAACGAGGAGGTCACCGCCGACGGCCGCTCCGAGCGCGGCAACTTCCCGGTCTTCAAGCGCAACCTGAAGCAGTGGATGATGCGGATCACCGCGTACGGTGACCGGCTGCTGGACGACCTGGACAAGCTGGACTGGCCCGAGCCGATCAAGCTGATGCAGCGCAACTGGATCGGCCGGTCCACCGGTGCGCACATCGACTTCCCGACTCCGACCGCGCCGATCCGGGTGTTCACGACCCGGCCGGACACCGTCTTCGGGGCCACCTACATGGTGCTGGCGCCCGAGCACGAGCTGGTCGACGCGCTGGTGCCGGCAGCCTGGCCGGAGGGGACCCGGGACGCGTGGACCGGCGGGCACACCGGCCCCCGGGTGGCCGTCGAGGCGTACCGGAAGTCGGCCGCTGCCAAGACCGACGTCGAGCGGCAGGCCGACACCAAGGAGAAGACCGGCGTCTTCATCGGCGCGTACGCCACCAACCCGGTCACCGGCGGGCAGGTGCCGATCTTCATCGCGGACTACGTGCTGGCCGGCTACGGCACCGGCGCGATCATGGCGGTACCCGCGCAGGACGAGCGGGACTGGGAGTTCGCCGATCTCTTCGAGCTGCCGATCGTGCGTACCGTGCAGCCGCCGGAGGGCTTCGACGGCAAGGCGTACACCGGGGAGGGGCCGGCGATCAACAGCGCCGCGCCCGACCGCGACCTGGACCTGAACGGACTGGGGGTGGCCGACGCCAAGGCCCGGATCATTGCCTGGCTGGAGTCCACCGGCGCCGGTCAGGGCGCGGTGACCTACCGGCTGCGGGACTGGCTGTTCAGCCGGCAGCGGTACTGGGGCGAGCCGTTCCCGATCGTCTACGACGCCGACGGCGCCGCCATCGCGCTGCCGGAGGAGATGCTGCCGGTCGAACTGCCCGAGGTGGACGACTTCTCGCCGCGCACCTTCGACGCGGACGACGCCGACAGCGACCCGGAGACGCCGCTGTCGCGCCGCCGCGACTGGGTCGAGGTCGAGCTGGACCTGGGTGACGGGCCGAAGCGGTACACCCGGGAGACCAACGTGATGCCGCAGTGGGCCGGCTCCTGCTGGTACGAGCTGCGGTACCTGGACCCGACCAACGAGGGGCGGTTCGTCGACGCGGACAACGAGCGGTACTGGATGGGGCCGCGCGGCGAAGGCGACTGCGGTGGCGTCGACCTGTACGTCGGCGGCGCCGAGCACGCCGTGCTGCACCTGCTGTACGCCCGGTTCTGGCACAAGGTGCTGTTCGACCTGGGGCACGTGTCGTCGTTCGAGCCGTTCCGCAAGCTGTTCAACCAGGGCTACATCCAGGCGTACGCGTACACCGACGCCCGGGGCGCGTACGTCCCGGCCGAAGAGGTCGTCGAGCGTGACGGCGACTGGTTCCTGGGCGACGTCCAGGTCAACCGCGAGTACGGCAAGATGGGCAAGTCCCTGAAGAACATCGTCACCCCGGACGAGATGTGCGCCGCGTACGGCGCCGACACGTTCCGGGTCTACGAGATGTCCATGGGGCCGCTGGAGGTGTCCCGCCCGTGGGAGACCCGGGCGGTGGTCGGCTCGTACCGGTTCCTGCAGCGGGTCTGGCGGGCGATCGTCGACGAGCAGACCGGCGAGTCGCGGGTCACCGACGCACCGGCCGACGAACAGACCCGCCAACTGCTGCACCGGGTGATCGACGGCGTCCGGGGCGACATGGAGGGCATCCGGTTCAACACCGCGATCGCCAAGCTGATCGAGCTGACCAACGCGGTGACCAAGCTGGCGACGACCCCGCGCGAGGTGGCCGAACCGCTGGTGCTGATGGTCGCGCCGCTGGCCCCGCACATCGCCGAGGAACTGTGGCGGCGGCTGGGCCACCAGACCTCCCTGACGTACGCGGACTTCCCGGTCGCCGACCCGGCGCTGCTGGTCGCCGAGACCGTCACCTATCCGGTGCAGGTCAACGGCAAGGTCCGGGGCCGGGTCGAGGTGCCGGCCGACGCCGCCGAGGACGACGTCCGGTCCGCCGCGCTGGCGGCGGTGGCGGGTGCGCTGGCCGGCAAGGAGCCGCGCAAGGTCATCGTGATCCCCGGCCGGATGGTGTCCGTCGTCGCCTGACGCTGTTGGTGTAAGGAAGGGTCCCCTGCTAACGCCTCGTGCATAGCAGGGGACCCTTCCTAACATTCAAGCGGCGTGCTCGGCGGTTACCCGAGCCCACCAGCAAGGTATGCCGGCGTGTGCGGTGCGAGCCCGTGCTGCGGCGGGGACCCGTGGCGCCACGTTGGCGGGAAGAAGACGTGGGTGGTACGAAGGCGGCGTCGTCGAGTTCCTGAGCAGAGAGACGCATCGCACCGAGCCCGGCGAGGACGCTGTGGCGCGCTGGTCGGCCTCACCCGATGACCCGGGGTGCGGCGAGACGTGGCAATGCCGTGCTCGATCCGGGTTCGAGTGGTCTCGTGGCGGCACCGAGGCCACTCGATCGGGGATCGAGCGTGATCATGGAGCGCGATGCGGCGAGGGCGGGGGCGCGGCACGACCGCACTTGCTGAGTTGTTAGGAGGGGTCCCCTGCTATGCACGAGGCGATAGCAGGGG